>NZ_DJDV01000082.1:0-64734 GCF_002431195.1 Sphingobium sp. UBA5915
GGCCAGCCGAAATCGACGCGATTGGTCAGCAGGTCGCCCATCATCGGTGCGCCGCCGCGGTAGTGCACCGTCTCGAACGGCACATTGTCGCGCAGGAGAATCTTCGCGCCGAGCAGATGCGACGGCGAGCCGAGCCCCGGCGTGCCGAAGGTCAGACCGCCCTGCTTCTTCTTTCCGAATTCGTGCAACTCAGCGAGCGTCTTGGCCGGGCTTTCGGCCGGTATCGCCAGCACGACCACGCTGTTGAACAGGTAGGTGATCGGCGAGAAGCCTTTCACCGGGTCATAGGCTGCGCTGCTGACGGCCGGCACCGTCGCGTGCTGCGACCCCGAGAACCCCAGAAGCGTGTAGCCGTCGGGCGTTGCGTTCTGGACGTAGGCCGCCGCCACACCGCCGCCCGCGCCGGTCTTGTTCTCGACGATGACACGCTGGCCTGTGACCTTCGCCACCGCCTCGGCATAGAGACGCGCGGTGACGTCGGTGATGCCGCCAGCGGCAAGTCCGACCATCAGGGTGATCGGACGATTGGGATAATCGGCCTGCGCCTGCGCGCCCGTTGCCAAAAGCGCCAGTCCGAGAGCAGCCAGCGCCGTGCGGCGCGCGAGCTTCAACGTCACGAAAGCCTCCCCTCAATCGATCCGAACCCGTTCGTTGCGCGAACCGTAGCATCGCGCGCCGCCCGGCGGGAAGGATCGCCAAAGTCGCAGAAATTACGTCTTGATCCGGTAGCCGGTGCGGAAAATCCACGTCACGATGACGAGGCACGCCAGCAGGAAAGCACCGGTCGCCGCGAGGCTCCAGCCGATGTGCACGTCGGCGACCTCGTAGAAGGACCAGCGGAAGCCCGACACCAGATACACCACCGGGTTGAACAGGCTGATGGTCTGCCACGCCGGCGGCAGCACGTTGATCGAATAGAAGCTGCCGCCCAGGAACGTCAGCGGCGTGATGATGAGCAGCGGAATGATCTGCAGCTTCTCGAACCCATCGGCCCAGATGCCAATGATGAAGCCGAACAGGCTGAAGCTGAACGCGGTCAGCACCAGGAACGCCAGCATCGCGCCGGGATGCGCGATCCGCAGCGGCACGAAGAAGCCCGCGGTCGCCAGGATGATGAGACCGAGGACGATCGACTTGGTCGCGGCCGCGCCGACGTAGCCCATCACGATCTCCAGCGGCGAGATTGGCGCCGAAAGAAGTTCGTAGATCGTGCCGACGAAGCGCGGGAAGTAGATGCCGAACGAGGCGTTCATCACGCTCTGCGTCAAGAGCGTCAGCATGATCAGCCCCGGCACGATGAACGCGCCATAGCTCACGCCCTCGATCTCGGTGATGCGCGAGCCGATGGCTGCGCCGAACACCACGAAATAGAGCGACGTGGTGATGACCGGGACCAGCAGGCCCGTGAGCAGCGTGCGCCGGAACCGGTGCAGCTCAAACTTGTAGATGGCGGCGATGGCGCGCAGATTCTGAATGCTCATGCGGCCTTCTCCTGATGAACCAGGCTGACGAAGATATCCTCCAGGCTGCTCTGGCGCGTGTTGAGGTCCTTGTAGCCCAGGCCCAGGTCGCCCAGCCGTCGCAACAGCGACGACACGCCCGTCCGCTCCGCCTGCGCATCGAAAATATATTCGATTTCCTGCCCTTCGGCATGGAGCGTGAGGTCCCAGTCCGCCAGTTCCGGCGGCAGCGTCGCGATAGGGTCGATCAGGACGATCGTCAGCGTCTTCTTGCCCAGCTTCTTCATGAGCGCGGTCTTTTCCTCGACCAGCATCAGTTCGCCCCGGTTGATGACGCCCACGCGGTCGGCCATTTCCTCGGCCTCCTCGATATAATGGGTGGTCAGGATGATGGTGACGCCGGTCTGGCGCAGTTCGCCGATCAGCTTCCACATGTCGCGCCGCAGCTCGACATCGACGCCCGCGGTCGGCTCGTCCAGGAACAGGACGCGCGGCTCATGGCTCAGCGCCTTGGCAATCATCACCCGGCGCTTCATGCCGCCCGACAATTCCAATATCTTGCTGTGCCGCTTGTCCCACAGGGACAGGTCGCGCAGGATTTTTTCGACATAGGCGTCGTTGCGCGGCTTGCCGAACAGGCCGCGGCTGAACGTCACGGTGTCGATCACCCGTTCGAACTGATCGGTGCTCAATTCCTGGGGCACCAGCCCGATCGCGCTGCGCGCGCCCCGATAATCGCGCGCGATATCATGCCCTGCGACCTGCACCTCGCCGCCGGTCGGCCGCGCAATGCCGCAGATAATGGAGATCATCGTCGTCTTGCCCGCGCCATTGGGGCCCAGCAGCGCGAAAATCTCACCCTCTTCGATCGAAAGATCGACGCCCTTTAGCGCCTCAAAGCCCGACGCATAGCGTTTGGTCAGGCCGCGTATGTTGATAATGGATGCCATGAACGGCGGTCCCCCTTTTCGCGTTGCGGCGAAGATAGGGGGCCGATGGCCTTATGCAACCTATTGCCCGCGCCTGAAGAACCGGAAAACGGTCGCCGGCGGGAAGTTGCGCACGGTATGCCCGTCGCGCACCACGTCCAGTCCCAGGGCATCGAGTATGTCGCGGTTGACTGGCGGGCGCATCGAATAGGTGAATTGTATGAAGCTGCCACCTGGCCGCAGCATATGGAAGGCTTCGGACAGGATGTCGGCATGGACATGGCGGTCCATCGCCAGCAGCGGCAGGCCGCTCACCACCAGCTGATAGTCGCCAGGTTCGCCGGCCGTCGCCGTCGATACGATCTGCGCCGGCGTTTCGAGTACCGAAACCGAGGGGAAATGACGCCGCAGCCCGCGCGCGAACGCCGGGTTGATTTCCACCACCTCCAGATGGTTCGCCGGAAGTCCGGTTTCCAGGATGGCGCGCGTGAACACGCCCGTACCGCCGCCCAACTCCAGCACGCGACCGCCGGCAGGGTCGATCTGCTCGACCATCAGGCGCGCGAGGAAGCGGCTGGACGGCACGACAGAGGCCGTCTGGCGGGGCTTCTTTACCCACGCGGCCAGAAAATCCAGATATTCGGTGGCGCGCGTGCGCAACTCGCTATTGGGCAAGGCGATTGCCCGGCTGCGCTTGGACCTATGCTGCATGGGCGAAATGCGACCGCTCTCTATCCATCGCGACTCCCTTAGCGGCGTCGTGCGCCCGCGTCGATCAGCTTTCGCGGCTTTGATAGCGGATCATTGGCCCGGACGCTGCCCGCTAAGCAGGTCAACCCGCTCCTGCAACCACTCGGCGACCGCACCGATCCGCGCCAGGTGGCGCAGGTCGCCATGCATGACGAGCCAGAAGCTGCGGGTGATTTCCACCGCATCCGTCATGATCGCGGTCAAAGCTGGATCGCGCCGGCCGATGAAATCAGGCAGCACCCCGATGCCCGCCCCTTCCGCGATCATCCGCTGCTGCATGTTGATGCTGGTCGCGCGCAACTGCGCCTCCAGCCCCGCTTCCACCTCGTCCAGATAATCCAGTTCGGGCGAAAAGATGAATTCGGGCACGTAGCCGATCAGCACATGATGGCGCAGGTCGGCGGATGTGATGGGATGTCCGGCCCTGTCCAGATAGGCAGGCGCGGCATAAAGGTGCAGACGATAGTCGCCCAGCCGCCGCACCGTCAGCCGCCCACGCTGCGGGCGCGCCAACATGACCGCCATGTCGGCCTCGCGATTGGACGGATTGAGGAAACCCGATGCCGTCACCAGGTCCAGCCTTATGCCGGGGTGACGCCGGTTGAACGCCCCCATGCCCGGCGCCAGCACCCAGGTCCCGAATCCTTCCGCGACCGACAGGCGCACCTGCCCGCTCAAGCGATGCTCCTGCCCCTTCACCTCCTCCATGGCTGCCAGCGCGGCACTTTCGGCCCCTTCGGCATGGCGCAGCAGCGTCAGCCCGCTGGTGGTCAGGGCGCGCTCGCCCCCGCCCATTTCGAACAGGTCGGCCCCCAGCGCCTTTTCTAGTCGCGACAGACGGCGCGCGATGGTCGTCGCGTCGATACCAAGCGCGCGGGCGGCAGGGGCGATCTTTCGTGCGCGCGCAACCGCCAGAAACACCCGCAGATCATCCCAGTCGAACATTTTAACCCCTGCAAATTTGCAGCATATTGATGCACAACTTCCCCATTGCTGGCAAGGATGCGGCATTGCTACAATCGAGGAAGACGAAGATCATGGCGCGCAGACCGACATGACGGAACAGGCGCGGAGCTAGGAGAGCATGACCCAATTCGATCTGACCGAAGACCAGCGCGCGATCCAGGACATGGCGCAGCGCTTTACGGCTGACGCCATCACGCCATTCGCCGGCGAATGGGACGAAAAGCACATCTTTCCCCGCGACACGATCAAGTCCGCCGCCGAACTCGGCTTTGGCGGCATCTATGTGTCGGAAGCGTCGGGCGGCATCGGCCTTGGCCGGCTGGAAGCCGCGCTGATCATGGAAGCCATGGCCTATGGCTGCCCGTCAACCAGCGCCTTCATATCGATCCACAACATGGCTGCATGGATGATCGATCGGTTCGGCAGCCAGGCGCTCAAGGACAAATATCTGCCCTCCATGATCCCGATGGACCGTTTGGGTAGCTATTGCCTGACCGAGGCCGGATCGGGCTCGGACGCCGCAGCGCTCAAGACGCGGGCGGTGCGCGATGGCGACCATTATGTCGTCACCGGGTCCAAGCAGTTTATTTCGGGCGGCGGCGAAAATGAACTCTATGTCGTCATGGTGCGGACGGGCGAGGATGGCCCCAGGGGGATCAGCTGCCTCGTGATCGAAAAGGACATGGAAGGCGTCAGCTTCGGCGCGCCCGAGCGCAAGCTTGGCTGGCATTCGCAGCCCACCGCGCAGGTCAATTTCGATGGTGTGCGCGTGCCCGTGGACAATCTGGTCGGGGCGGAAGGCGAGGGCTTTCGCATCGCCATGATGGGGCTGGACGGCGGGCGGCTCAATATCGGCGCCTGCTCGCTGGGCGGGGCGCAGCGCTGCATCGACGAGGCCGTGCGCTATACCAAGGACCGCAAGCAGTTCGGTCAGGCGATCGCCGATTTCCAGAATACGCAATTCATGCTGGCCGACATGCTGACCGAATTGGAGGCCGCGCGGACCCTGCTCTACGCGGCCGCCGTCAAGGTGACGGAGAACGCGCCCGACAAGACGCGCTTTGCCGCCATGGCCAAGCGGCTGGCGACGGACACGGGGTCGTCGGTCGTTGACCGCGCGCTCCAGCTGCATGGCGGCTATGGCTATCTGATGGACTATCCGGTTGAACGCTTCTGGCGCGATTTACGGGTTCATTCGATCCTGGAGGGCACCAACCAGGTCATGCGCATGATCGTCGCCCGCGACATGCTGCGGCAGGGATGATGGCTGCGCCCACCCACCAGCGGGAGATGGACATGACGGACCCGGTGCTGACCTTCATCGAAAATGGCGTCGGCCGCATCCGGCTGAACCGTCCCAGGGCGATCCACGCGCTCACGCCCGAAATGTGCGTCGCCATCATCGACGCGCTGCTTGGCTGGGCGAAGGACGACAGCGTGGTCGCGGTCATGATCGACCATCTGCCCGCGCCCGATGGCGACCCCAAATTGTCGCGCGGCTTTTGCGCCGGGGGTGATATCGCCCTCATCGCCAACAGCGCAAAAACGGACTGCGTCGAGGCCGAGCGCTTCTTCAGCATCGAATATCGGATGAACCATCTGTTGTTCGTCTATGACAAGCCGATCGTCGCCTTCATGGACGGCATCGTCATGGGCGGCGGCGTTGGCCTGTCCCTGCCGGCGCGTTACCGTGTCGCGACCGAACGCACGACCTTTGCCATGCCCGAAACCGGCATCGGCCTGTTTCCCGATGTGGGGGGCGGCTGGTATCTCCCGCGCCTGCCGGGGCGCATAGGCGCCTGGCTCGCGGTGACCGGCGCCCGGATCGACGGGGCCGATTGTGCCGCTATCGGCATCGCCACCCATTATATGCCGTCCGAAGCGCTGGATGCCGTCAAGGCGCGCATCCTGACCAACCCATGGGACCTGACGCTTGTGCTCGATGCGGCCAACGCCCAGCCGCCCCGCTCCAAGCTGGCCGCATCGCGCGCCGATATCGACCGGTTGTTCGCGTCCGACACGGCGGAGGAGATCGTCGCAGCGCTGGAAGCGGACGGGGGCGAATGGGCGCACAAGCAGCTATCAATTTTGCGCACCAAATCGCCCCAGACGATCAAGGTCGCGCTGCGCCAGCTGGTGGAAGGCGCGGCCAAGTCCAGCTTCGCCGACAATATGGCGATGGAATATGGCCTTGCCTGCGCCATCATCCGCCGGCCCGATTTTGTCGAAGGCGTGCGCGCGGTGATTTTCGACAAGGACAATGCGCCGCGCTGGACCCCGGCAACGCTGGAAGAGGTGAGCGAGGCGATGATCGACGCGATCTTTTCCCCGCTGCCGGCCGACCGGAGCTGGACGCCCCTGCCCGACTTCGCCGACGCCTGATCGGCCTACATCACTAAGGAGGATGCCGACATGACCCAGACGATCGCCTTCATCGGGCTTGGCAATATGGGCGGTGGCATGGCCGCCAATCTGCTCAAAAACGGCTATGCCGTGCGCGCCTTCGACCTGTCGGAGGAAGCGCTGGTCAAGGCCGAAGGCCATGGCGCGGTGCGTGCGGCAAACGCTGCGGACGCCGCTGCCGGAGCCGACGCCGTCGTCACCATGCTGCCCGCCGGCAGCCATGTCGAAGCCGTCTACACTGGCGAGGTTTTCGGCGCGGCCAAAGCCGGCGCGCTGTTCCTCGACTGTTCCACCATAGACGTCGCGA
Organism: Sphingobium sp. UBA5915; assembly: GCF_002431195.1. Taxonomy (NCBI): domain Bacteria; kingdom Pseudomonadati; phylum Pseudomonadota; class Alphaproteobacteria; order Sphingomonadales; family Sphingobiaceae; genus Sphingobium; species Sphingobium sp. UBA5915. The sequence continues at coordinate 6,816 of NZ_DJDV01000082.1, forward strand.
CCGCCCGGCGCGTGAGCGAAGCGGCCAGCGCCGCCGGTTTCGCGATGGTCGACGCCCCGGTATCGGGCGGCATCGCGGCGGCCAATGGGGGCACGTTGACCTTCATGGTCGGGGGCACGGACGCGGCCTTCGACAGCGCCAGGCCGATCCTGTCCGCCATGGGTAAGGCGGTGATCCACGCCGGCGGCGCGGGCAATGGCCAAGCAGCCAAAATCTGCAACAACATGCTGCTGGGCGCGACCATGGTCGCGACCTGCGAAACCTTTGCCATGGCGCGGAAGCTGGGGCTCGACCCGCAGACCTTCTACGACATCAGCAGCGTGTCGTCGGGTCAGAGCTGGTCGATGACCAGCTATTGCCCGGTGCCTAATGTCGGCCCGCAAACGCCCGCCGACAATGGCTATCAAGGTGGCTTTGCCGTGGGCCTGATGCTGAAAGACCTCAAGCTGGCGAGCGCGGCGGCCGCGTCGGTCGGCGCATCGGTGCCGATGGGTAATGCGGCCGAGGCGCTGTATCAGATGCTCGCCAACCAAGGAGAAGGCGGGCGCGACTTCTCCTTGATGATCGAGATGCTGGAGGGGAAATAGGCGCGAACACGCGCCTATTGGGCTTTCCCGGCCTCCGCCGCCGCCAGCACGCGCAGGACATTGCCCGACCAGATTTTCTGGACGTCCGCCTCGCTATAACCGGCCTTTAGCAGGGCGGCGGTGATCTTGGGCAGGTCGACCACATCCTCCATGCCGACGACGCCGCCACCGCCATCCCAGTCCGCGCCAATCCCGACATGGTCTGGTCCCACCACCTCCAATGCATGAAGCATATGCGTCATGAAATCGTCAAAGGTCGCCCGGTCGGTCTCCGGGTAGAGCCGGTCGATCTCCCGCCGCTTAGCCAGCAGATCTGCGCGCTTCTCTGCCGTTATCTTCCCGCCCTCGCGCAATGACGCGAACAGCGCGCTCATCGCCTTCTGCCGCTCCGGGTTGGGTTTGGACGCTTTCAGATAGCTTCCATAGGCGTTCATCTGGATGACCCCGCCCTTTGCCGCCAGCGCCTTCAAATGCGCGTCGTCAACATTGCGCGGATGGTCATAGACCGCCTTGCAGCCCGAATGGGTGAGCAACACCGGGGTCGTTGACAGCGCCAGCAGGTCGTCCAGCACCTGGTCGCTGCTGTGCGAGGCGTCGGGCACGACGCCCAGCCGGTTCATCTCCTTGAGCAGTTCCTTGCCCAGCGGCGACAGCCCGCCAAAGCGCGGCTTGCCCGACGGGTCGGTCGAACTGTCGGCGAACTGGTTATGCGCGAAATGGGCAAAGCCCACCACGCGGACGCCCATGGCGTAAAATGTGTCGAGCAACGACACGTCCTCGCCCAGCGGATAGGCGTTTTCGATGGACATATAGACGACGCGCTTGCCCTTTGCGGCGATGGGCGCGGCGTCCTTGGCTTCAAGCGCCAGCGCGAAATTGTCGGGATCGGCGGCGACCATATTGCGGATCGACAGGCCGCGCAGGATCGCAAAGTCGCGCGCCTTGCGGAACCCTTCGAACGTCAGCGGTCCCTGGCTCGTGTAAATCGCCCAGAAGCCGCCATCCAGCCCGCCCTTCTTCATGCGGGGCAGATCGACCTGCGTGAAATCATGCAGCACGTCATGCTCTTCGTCGATCGACCAGCCGGGCAGGTCGAGCGAGGCAGGCGTGTCGAGATGGCTGTCGAGCGTCAGCAGCTTCTGATGCAATTGGTAGGTCTGCTTCGACACCGCCGGCTCTTGCGCCATCGCGGCTGTCGGGAGCAACGCAACGAGCGCCGCCCCCATCATCATCATCGCGCGCATCAGATTTCCCCCGTCAGCGTGAACTGGAAGGTGCGCGGGCTCAGCGGGCGGAAGAAACCGTCTCCGGTCACGGACGAAGAAATATAGGACAGCGTATCCTTGTCGAACAGATTGTCGATGTTGAACCGCGCCTTCACGCTCTTGATCGGGCCGAAGGTCCAGCCATCGCCAATATCGACATAGGCGCTGAACACGGTGAAGCCCGGCACGCTGGACCCTGCGGCATTGGTGAAGGTCGACCAGCGTTTCGACGTATATTTGCCCGAAATATTGGCCACCAGCCAGCTTGCCGGTTCGATGGTAATGCCGCCGCCGACGATCCATTTCGCGCTGTCGGGAATATATTTGCCCGCAATCTCGATTGGCGTGGCCGCGGGGATGTCATCCTTGAACTTGGCGTTGTTGTAGGTGACGTTGAGGTTGCCATAGGCCAGTCCATTGAGGAAGGCGGGCTTGTAGGTTCCGCTGAACTCGACGCCATAGGCGCGCACCCGGCCGACATTCTGGAAGAATGTTTCCGTAGCCGCCCCGCCGCTGCCCGGAAGGATGGAGGTGATCGACTGAATGCGGTTCTTGAACTTCGTATAATAACCGGCGAGCGAAGCATAAAGCTGGCCCTGGTTGGTGCGGATGCCAACTTCCATATTGGTCGACCGTTCGGGCGCGGGCTGCGGCACCAGCGCGCCGCCGGCGCGGATGGCGGAGTAAATGTCGTCCATCCCCTTGGGCAGCGCCATATTTTCGGCGTAGGAGGCGAAGACCTGAGTGCGGCCATCAATCTTGTAGAGCAGGCCAGCCATCGGCAGGAACATGTCGCGATATTGGGCGCGATTGACGCTGGGGCCATAGCCGGGCACCGCAACGCCGCCGACCGTCCGATAATAGTCGTCGAAATCGCGATAGCCGGTATAGCGGTAATCCATCATCAGGCCCTTGAAGCCAAGATCGAGCACCAGTTGCTCATCGGCGAGCTTGAGCGTGTCCTTCAGGAAAATCTGGAGCGTGTCGCGCTTCGAGCGATAATCGCGGCGCAGATAGACGAGTTCGTCCAGCAACGGTGCGCCATCGGGGGCGCCATCGACGGTGTTATAGCGCGCCTGCGTGCGATGATATTTGTCGACTTCGGCCCACATGCCGGTTTCGACCGTATTGACGCCCATCTCCCAGTGCAGCTTTGTGGTGATGCCATAGCGGTCGCCGCCCACGCCCGATCGACCGAACTCCACGCCTTTGGGCGCCGTGACGGGCAGGCCTACCGCGACCTGCCCGGTATAACGCGTCAGGGAATTGGCATAGGTATCGGGCGAAACACCATAACCGCTCTTGTCCTCCCAATAGAGGGTGGATTCGGCCCAGACGCCATCCGCGATCCCGGCATGGAAGGTCGCGCCGTACAGCTTGTCCTTCCGGACGTTGATGGCGAGGTTGTAGACCTGCGCATAATTGCTGTTGGAATAATAGACGCTCGGAACGGTCGGTTCGAAGCCCGGCGTCGTGTTGGGGACATTTTCAATATAGGCATAATCGCGCCCGCATGCGCCCGTCAGGCTTTTGACCGTGCAATTATATTGCGCGCGGGTGAGCGTTGGCGAATCATAATCGAAAAAGTCATTCGACACGAATTTGAACCGCGCCCAGCTGTCGCCGCCCAGGTCGGCGTGGATCTGCCCTTCCCAATGTTCGCGATCGACCGATCCCGGCCCGCGCCACAGGTCGGTGTCCAGCTTGGTGCGGCTGACATAGGCCTTGAACGGGCCGACGCGTCCCGTGCTGGCGCGGATGAAGGTGCGCTTCATGTTGAAGTCGCCAAAGCTCTGCGACACGAACAGGCCCATATCCTCCTGCGGCGCGATGCTGTTATACTGCACCACCGGCCCCAGCGTCGAATAGCTGGGCAGGGACACGTCGCCCGCGCCCACCGCCGCTTCGACCACGCCCAGATTTTCATTATCGACATAGCGGAACACCGGGCTGCCGCCAAAGGCATCGCTGCGACCGGTCGGGATGCCATCAACCACGAACCCGATCTGGTCGAGGTTGAAGGCGCGGGTCTGGACGCTGTTGCCAAACTCATACAGCCCCAGCGCGCCGTCAGTCTGCACATTGAAGCCGGGCAGTTGCTCCAGCATCTTGAGACCCGAAATGCCCGACGGCGCGGACAGCAGCGCCTCGCGCGTGACCGCGACGACGTTGCTGATCTTGTCCTCGCCGATCGCCTCCGACGCCTGCGAGACGCGGCGGCCCGTCACGGTGATCAGATCTTCGTCGCCAGCGGCCGGCTCCTGCGCCTGGGCCGTGCTCAGGGCACCGGCGGCGCTCGCCAGCAGCAGGGCGGCGCGCGCGGAAAGACGAATGGGCAAACGGACGGACATGAAAAGGCTCCCCTGGCTAATGCGAGCCGATCAGGTGGCGCGGCGATCCGCACCCCCTCTCCATTGGTCGCTGGCCAGGTCTGGACGCACCCACCAGTCGTTTCAGTTGTCTGTTGAAACGAGGTTGGTGCGCCAAGCCGCTATCTGTCCGTCAACAATCTCCCTGTTGTTGCAATATAGCAACAAAAGCGCATCAGCGCCCCTTCCAGACGCCCGCGCGCTTTTCGACAAAGGCGGTCATGCCTTCCTTCTTGTCCTCGGTCGCGGTGAGTATCTGAAACAGGCGGCGTTCGGTAAGCAGGCCCTGCGCCAGCCCGGTTTCGAACGCGATATTGACCATTTCCTTGTTCACCATCGCGGCCATGGGCGGCATGGAGGCGATCAGCGCAGCGTCCTTGAGCGCTTCGTCCAGCAACGTCGCGGCCGGCACGATCCGGCTGACGAGGCCAGCACGCTCGGCCTCTTCCGCACCCATCATGCGGCCGGTGAGGCACATGTCCATCGCCTTTGCCTTGCCGACCGCGCGGGTCAGCCGCTGCGACCCGCCCATGCCGGGCGCCACGCCCAGCTTGATTTCGGGCTGGCCGAACTTCGCGCTGTCAGCAGCGATGATATAGTCCGCCATCATCGCCAGTTCGCAGCCCCCGCCGAGCGCAAAGCCATTGACCGCCGCGATCCAGGGTTTGCGCGTGGCAACCACGCCGGTCTGCCAGCCGGAAAAGAAATCCTCCAGGAAGAAGTCGGCGGCGTCCTTGTCCACCATTTCCTTGATGTCGGCGCCGGCGGCGAAAGCCTTTTCCCCGCTGCCCGTCAGCACCGCGCAGCGCTGCGTCGGATCGGCATCATAGGCGCCGAACGCCGCGCTCAGATCAGCGAGCACCCGGCTGTTGAGCGCGTTGAGCGCCTGCGGCCGGTTAAGCGTGATCAACGTTACCGCGTCGCGCTGTTCGACCAGGATCGTTTCATAGGTCATCGCCATCTCCCTTATGTCCATTGAGGACCGCTTTATGGCGATGCTCGGTGGATCGCCAGCCCTCCTGCCCTTGCAATTGTGCCAATGTCATCGGCACAGATGCATGAAATCGCGCTCATAGCTTTTGAGGTGCGCACCGCCATCGACGTAGAGCGTCTGACCGGTGACGGCGCTCGCGTCCGTCAGATAAAGGACGGCCTGCGCAATCTCTTCCGCCTGCGGCAGGCGCGCGAGCGGCATCATCTCGCCCAGTCGCTCCATTTGCGCTGCGTCATAATCGGGCGTCGCGATGGTAAGGCCCGGCGCGACCGCGTTGACGCGCACTTTGGGCGCCAGGCTGGCGGCACTCGTCCGGGTGAGACCGGCAAGCGCCAGTTTTGAAAGCGTGTAGGCCAGTTGATCTCCATGGGGATGGTCGATCCGCTGGTCGAGGATATTGATGATGCACCGGTCGACCGCGCCGGCCGGCACGGTCGCGAACGCCTTGGTCAGCATGACGGGCGCCGCGCAATTCACCGCATAATGGCGCATCAGATCATCGGCCGTCACCGTGTCCAGCTGATCCTGCCCGAACATCGCCGCGCTGTTCACCAAAATGTCGGGCGGTCGTCCGAAGCGCTCGGCGACCTTCGCCACCAGTTCCTCAGCGCCCTCGGGGTCAGCAAAATCGACGACGAAACCATCCCATTCCGTCCCTTCCTCCTCCAGCGCCAGCGCCAGGTGGGAATCAAGCCGCGTGTCATGACTGCCGTGGATGGCCAGCGAATGGCCGGCGCGCGCCAAAGCGGCGGAAATAATGCCGCCCAGCCGCCGGTGCCCGCCCGTCACCAGCGCGAGCCGCTTGGCGGCCAGCGGCTTGCCCACCGGCTCTGCATCAGCCCGCGCACGCCCCAACGGACGATATCCCGTCTCTTGCGGCTCAATCATGCGCTGATGAGCTTCAGCACTTCCTCGCGCGATTTTTCATCATCGCGGAACACGCCGAGCATGCGGCTAGTCTTCATGATGACGTTGGGCGTGCGCACGCCCCGGCCGGTCATGCAGCCATGGGTCGCCTCGATAACGACGGCGACGCCCTGGGGTTTCAGATGCTCCTGGATGCAGTTGGCGACTTCGGACGTCAGCCTTTCCTGCACCTGCAACCGGTTGGCATAGGCATGGAGCACCCGCGCCAGTTTCGAGATACCCACGACATAGTCGCCAGGCAGATAGGCGATATGCGCCTTGCCAACGATCGGCGCCATATGATGTTCGCAATGCGACTGAAACGGAATATCCTTCAGCAGGACGATGTCGTCATAGCCGCCCACTTCATGGAAGATGCGTGAAAGATGATAGGCCGGATCGTCGTCATAGCCGCGGCAATATTCCCGCCAGGCCCGTGCCACCCGCTCGGGCGTCTCCAGCAAGCCTTCCCGTTCGGGCGCGTCGCCGGCCCAGCGGATCAAGGTGCGGATGGCCTCGCTGACGTCCGCGGGCACCGGTTCCTTGCCTTCGCCAATGGTTTCCGCATCAATGTCACACGCCATGGGTCCTCGCCGCTCCTTTCCTGATCGCCCCGCATATGGCGATTGGGGGGGACCCTGACCAGTCCTTTCCGCCATGCTGGACACAGCATCGCCCCGGTGGCACATCGCGAACCAATCTGGATCGCCTCATAAACATGACATTCGCTTCTTCCTATGCGCACTGAACATATCGCCGCCGTCCTGCTTGCCGCCGGTACATCCTCCCGCTTTGGTGAGGAGGACAAGCTGATGGCCACACTACGCGGCAAGCCCATGGCGGCTCATGTGCTGGAAACTGTCGCCTCCATGGCCTTTGCCGAACTGGTCGCGGTGACGCGGCCGATTGATGACGCCCCGGTCCTCCATCGCAAGCTCGACCGGCGCGGCTACAGCATCATCGTCAACGACCGGCCACAGGACGGCATGTCGGGCAGCATCGTGCGCGCGGTGCGGCATGTCCTGCCCAACCGGGACGTGCGCGGCATTCTCATTTGCCTGGCCGACATGCCCGACGTTCCGCAGACCCACTATAACCATATCTGCCTTGCGGCCGAGGACATACGGTCCGTCGTGGCATCGACGGACGGCTTTTCCTCCTCACCCCCGGCCTTCATCGGGCGCAAGCATTTCCCCGAATTGCTGGCTCTGCGCGGTGATCAGGGCGCACGCGCGCTGCTGAGCCATGGATTGCAGATCGAAGCGCCCGCCGGCATTCTGCGCGACATCGACACGCCGGATGATCTGGCCACGGCAGGCTGATCAGCTCGATCGCGTCGGATCGATCCAGCCTTCCCCCATTTCCCGCGCGTCGGGCGATCGGCTGAGCGGCAAGGATCCCGTCTGCCGCTCCAGCCGGCGATGCACGACCGGGGGTTCCGGCCGGTCGTGCAGGGCATGAATGGCATCGCTATTGGCAATATCCGCCACGGTGCGCCGCTGATTGTGACGGACATAATCCAGCCATGTCGACACATGATAGCGTTCGACCCACAAATCGCTCTCGCCCAGGTCGCGCAACAATTGCCAGCCATGCGCGCCATCGCGCCTGCGAATCCGCCGCCGCTCGCTCATCGCGGCCAGGAAGGGCACGATCGACCCTGCCGGAATGCGATATTCGATCGTGACGACGATGGGTCCGCTGCGTGGTTCGACCGGTACGGCCGTGTCCGGCTCCTGCCAGTCGCCGCGCGGATCGAGATTGTCGTCGCCAATCTGCGGCAGCGGCCGCCACAGACCCAGCAGGGCCGCTACGAACTGGACCGCTGCCGCGGTATAAAGGGCCGTGACCACGCCATCCTGTTCGGCCACCCATCCAAAGAGCCAGGCCCCGCCCGCCATGCCGCCGAACGCGACCATCTGATACAGGGCGACCGCGCGCGCGACGACCCAGCGCGGCGCGGACATCTGTACCGACACGTTGAATGTCGATAGCGCCAGTACCCAGCCCGCGCCTGCCAGCATGTAGCCGGGAAGGGCCACCCACAGCCACGTGCTGGCGCCGGTCAGCGCCGTCCCGATCGCGAGCGCGAGCGCGGCCGACCGGACGATGGCCTCGACCGAATAGCGGGTGCGCAAACGGCGGCTGGACAACGCACCCAGCACAGCGCCAAATCCGAATGCACCGCTGGTCACGCCGAAAGTCAGGGCGCCACCGCCCAGCAGGTCGCGCGCGACCAGCGGCATCAATGCGGAAACCGCCGCGGCGCCAAGGCCGAATATGCCCGCACGCAGCAGCACCAGCTTGATCTTGGGCGACATGGCGACATAGCCGAGCCCGGCCAGCATCGCGACGCCCAGCCTTTCGCGCGGCAGCAATTTCGGCGGCAGTTCGGGCCGCCAGCGTGCCAACACCACCAGCAGACCCAGATAGCTGACCGCATTGGTGACAAAAGCGGCCGCCGCCCCCGCCGCTGCGACGATCACGCCGCCCAGCGCGGGCCCGACGCTGCGCGCCAGGTTGAAACCCATGCTGTTCATCGCCACCGCGCTGGGCAGGATGGCGCGTGGCACCATGTCTCCGACAGACGCCTGCCAGGCAGGCCCGTTGATCGCGGTGGCGCAGCCCAGAAGGAAGGTGAACCCCAGCAGCAGCCAGGGCGTCATCCAGCCCGCCCATGCAGTCGCGGCAAGCAGCGCCGACACCAGCAGCATGAACGCCTGGCAGGCGATCATCACCTTGCGCCGCTCCAGATTGTCGGCGACAGCCCCCGCCCACAGCGACAAAAGCATGATCGGCAGGGTCGTCGCGGCGGGCACCAGCGCGATCAGCAAGGGCGACGCGGAAAGGGATGTCATCATCCATGCCGCGCCGACAGACTGGATCAGCCCGCCGAAATTGGACGCAAGACTGGCAAACCAGATCGCCCGAAATACCGGGATGGAAAAGGGCGATGCGGGGCTGGCGGAGGCTTGATCGGGCACAGACGTCATGAAGCGTAATCCGTTGGCGGCGTCAAACCCGGCATTCCTTGGCCTCCTCGTCCACGGGTCGGATAACGAGTCGGCACCCATCCGGTTTCCGCGCGCCCACGCTGACGATTCTTTGGCCTCAGGGGTTCAAACGCGCCCCCAAAGGAGTCATTTTCGTCGCCTATCCCCGTTGCGCATCCTGCCGTTACGGCATGGCGGAGGGACGAAGCCACTGGCAATAGACACTTGCACTTTACGTAAACGTAAATACATTCAGGTCCAGATTTCGTTCGTCCAGTGCGACGCCGAGAGGACCCCCATGGAGAGGGAATGACAATGGAAGCCTATATTTACGATGCCGTCCGCACGCCCCGGGGCCGGGGCAAGGCTGACGGCTCGCTGCATGAAATCACACCCATTCAGCTGGCGACGCAGGTGCTGGAGGCTGTGCGCGATCGCAACCAGATCGACACGGCCGATGTCGATGACGTCATATTGGGCTGCGTCAGCCCCGTGGGCGAACAGGGCGCAGACATCGCGCGCGTTGCAGCGCTCAACGCCGATTATGCCCAGACCGTACCGGGCGTTCAGATCAATCGCTTCTGCGCGTCGGGGCTTGAAGCCGTCAACATGGCCGCAGCCAAGGTCTATTCGGGTGAAGCGATGTTCGCGATCGGCGGCGGCGTCGAATCGATGAGCCGCGTGCCGATGGCGTCGGACGGCGGCGCCTGGGCGATGGACCCGGCGGTCGCCTACAAAACCTATTTCGCGCCGCAAGGCATCGGCGCAGACGTGATCGCCACCAAGTTCGGGATCAGCCGGGACGATGCGGACGCCTACGCGGTGGAAAGCCAGAAGCGCGCCAAGCAGGCTTGGGACGAAGGCCGCTTCAAGAAGTCGATCCTCCCTGTGAAGGACGTGATCGGCCAGGTCGTGCTTGACCATGACGAACATATGCGTCCCGATGCCACGATGCAGTCGCTGGGCAGCCTGAAGCCCAGTTTCGCCGCCTTGGGCGAGGAGATGCCCGGCTTCGATACGGTCGCGCTGCTGCGCTATCCTGAACTGGAAAAGGTCAATCATGTCCATCATGCCGGCAACAGCAGCGGCATTGTCGATGGCGCGGCGGCCGTTCTGGTCGGCAGCAAGGAAATGGGCGACAAATACGGGCTGACGCCCCGCGCCCGGATCAAGGCCATGGCCTCGATCGGGTCGGAACCGCTGATCATGCTGACCGGGCCGGAATTTGTCGCCGGCAAGCTGCTTGCGCGCGCCGGGATGACCAAGGACGACATCGACCTGTGGGAACTCAATGAAGCATTCGCTTCGGTTGTGCTGCGCTACATGCAGGCGATGGACCTCGATCATTCCAAGATCAATGTGAATGGCGGCGCGATCGCCATGGGCCATCCGCTGGGCGCAACGGGCGCAATGGTGCTGGGCACCGCGCTCGACGAACTGGAGCGCTCCGGCAAGGGCACCGCGCTCGTCAACCTGTGCGTGGGCGCAGGAATGGGCACCGGCATCATCATCGAGCGTATTTAAGACCAAAATACCGTTCGCGCTGAGCCTGTCGAAGCCCTGTCCTTCATCAACAGACAGTGCAGCCCTTCGACAAGCTCAGGGCGAACGGATTTGAGAGGTAGCACCACTATGCAGACCATCAATTTCACCACCGACGCCGACGGCATCGCCACCTTGATGATCGACGTTCCGAACCAGTCGATGAACGTCATCGGTCCGGATTTCCTGGCTGACCTGGACGCCGCCATCACGCGCATCGCGTCGGAAGACGCGATCAAGGGCGCGGTCATCGCTTCGGACAAGGACAGCGGCTTCATGGCCGGCATGGACCTTAAATATTTCGGGTCGATGCTGGTGAGTGGCGAGAGCAAGCGCCCTGCCCCGGCCGACATTTTCGACAAGGTGTTCGTGCTCAACCAGCTGTTCCGTCGCCTGGAGACCAGTGGCAAGCCCGTTGCCTGCGCGATCGAAGGCACCTGCGTTGGCGGCGGGTTCGAACTCGCGCTTGCCTGTCATCGTCGCTTCGTGGGCGACAGCCCCAAGACGCAGTTGGGCCTGCCCGAAATCCTGATCGGCCTCTTCCCCGGCGGCGGCGGGTCGCAGCGTCTGCCGCGCATTATGGGCGTACAGGCGTCGCTGATGTATATGCTTCAGGGCAAGATGTTCCGTCCGGCCGACGCGGCGATGATGAAGGTCGTCGATCAGGTCGTGCCGCAGGGCACCGCGCTCGACGCGGCGCGCGAATGGGTGAAGGCGAACCCCAACGCCCATACCCAGCCCTGGGACGTCAAGGGCTTCAAGGTGCCGGGCGGTGCGGGTGGTTTCAACCCCGCCTTCGTCCAGACCATGGCCGGCGCAGTGCCGATGACATTGAAGCAGACGCAGCGCAACATGAACGCGCCGATCGCGCTGCTGTCGGCCGTCTATGAAGGCATCACCCTGCCGATGGACCGGGCGATCGCGATCGAGAGCAAATATTTCGCCAAGGTCGCCGCCGACCCGCAGGCGAGCAACATGATCCGCACTCTCTTCGTGAACAAGCAGGCCGCCGAACGCGGTGCGCGTCGTCCCAAGGATGAGGCCAAGGCGCCGACGAAGAAACTCGCCATGCTGGGCGCGGGCATGATGGGCGCTGGCATCGCCACCGTGGCCGCGCAGGCGGGCATGGATGTCGTGCTGTTCGATCGCGACCAGGCCTATGCCGAAAAGGGCAAGGCGCATGTCGAGGCGGTGCTCAAAAAGCGCCTGGGCCGCGGCATGACGCCCGAGAAGATGGCCGAGACGCTGGCCCGCGTCACCCCCACCACAGATTATGCTGACCTCGCCGGCGCGGACTTCGTGATCGAAGCCGTGTTCGAGGATGTCGGCATCAAGGCGGAGGTAACGAAGAAGGTCGAAGAAGTGCTGGGCGCCGACACTATCTTCGGGTCCAATACGTCGACGCTGCCCATCACGAAGCTGGCAAACGCCTGGTCCAAGCCGGAAAATTTCATCGGCGTCCATTTCTTCTCACCGGTTGAAAAAATGCCGCTGGTCGAAATCATCCTGGGCGAAAAGACCGGTCCGGCGGCTATCGCCAAGGCCTTGGATTTCGTGGCGCAGATCAAGAAAACGCCGATCGTCGTGCATGACAGCCGCGGTTTCTATACCTCGCGCAGCTTTGGCACCTATGTGCAGGAAGGCGCGGAACTGGTCGGCGAAGGCGTCAATCCCGCGCTCATCGAAAATGCCGGCAAGCAGCTTGGCATGCCGACCGGGCCTCTGGCGGTTAGCGACGAAGTGTCAATCGAACTGGGCGTCAAGATCATGACTGCGGCGAAGAAGGAACTGGGCGACGCCTATGTCCCCCAGGGATCCGACGACATCATGGTCAAGATGACCGATGCCGGACGGCTGGGCCGCAAGAATGGCAAGGGCTGGTATGATTATCCCGAAGGCGCGAAAAAGCACCTTTCGCCCGCGCTTGGCGAGATGTTCCCGCGCGCGGCCGAGCAGCCCGATGTGGAGGCGGTCAAGGAACGCCTCCTCTATCGCCAGCTCATCGAATGCGCCCGCTGCTTCGAGGAAGGCGTGCTGGAAACGCCGGAGGATGGCGACATCGGCGCGATCTTTGGCTGGGGCTTTGCGCCTTATACCGGCGGGCCGTTCAGCCATATGGACACGGTCGGCATCGCCAATGTCGTCGCGACACTTGATCGGCTGGCTGCGGCGCACGGCCCGCGCTTTGCCCCCACGCAACAGCTGCGAGACATGGCGGCGAGCGGTTCGACCTTCTACAAGGCCGCGTCCATGAAGGCCGCCGCCTGAACGGCCTATAAATCTTAACGCGCTTTCGCTAGGTCTCCCCGGCATCAGCTGGGGAGACCTTTTCTTTATGAGCGACAAGCCCACAGTCATGGTCACGGGGGGCGCGGGTTATATCGGCAGTCATGCCGTGCTGGCGCTAAAGGATGCCGGCTATGGCGTCGTCGTGATCGACAATCTCGTCACCGGCTTCGACTGGGCGGTGCCCGGAGACGTACCGCTGGTGCGCGGCGACATTGCCGACCAGCCGCTGGTGGAAGCGACGCTGCGCGACCATGATGTCCGCGCGATCATGCATTTCGCCGGTTCGGTTGTGGTGCCGGAGTCGGTTGATAACCCGCTCAAATATTACCATAATAATAGTGCCAAGACGCGCGACCTGATCGAAAGCGCGGTGCGCGTGGGCGTACCGCATTTCATCTTCTCCTCCACCGCCGCCACCTATGGCACGCCGGACGTGGAAGCTGTGCGGGAAGATACGCCGCAGCGCCCGATCAATCCCTATGGCATGTCGAAGCTGATGACCGAGCATATGCTGCGCGACGTGGCGGCGGCGCATCCGATGAACTTCTGCGCGCTACGCTACTTCAACGTCGCGGGCGCTGATCCGCAGGGACGCAACGGCCAGTCAACGGCGGGTGCCACCCACCTCATCAAGGTTGCAGTCGAAGCGGCGCTGGGCAAGCGCGAAAGCGTCAGCATCTTTGGCGATGATTTCGACACGCCGGACGGCACGGGCGTACGCGACTATATCCATGTCAGTGACCTCGCCGCTGCCCATCTGCTGGCGCTGGAAGCATTGATGGCGCAGCCGGATCGCAACCATCTGCTCAATTGCGGCTATGGCCGGGGTTTTTCCGTGTTGGAAGTGCTGGACGCGGTCGATCGGGCGACCAACAATCCGATCAGGCGCATCATGACGGGCCGGCGCGCGGGCGATCCGGGCAAGCTGATTTCGGACAACAGCGCCATCCTGCGCACCTTTCCCTGGACGCCACGCCACGCCGATCTCGACCAGATCGTTGCCCACGCCCTCGCCTGGGAACGCCAGCTTGGGGACAGGACATGAGCGAAGCGAGCGTTCGCACCTATTTCGCCGCGCATGCGCCCGATGTGTCGATCATCGATCAGGGCGTCAGCACAGCAACCGTCATGGAAGCCGCCGCAGCGCTCGGCGTCGAGCCAGCGCGCATCGCCAAGACCCTGTCGCTGCGCGTGGGGGATCAGGTCATACTCGTCTGCGCGCGCGGTAACGCCCGCCTGTCGAACGGCAAGGCCAAGGCTGCGCTGGGCGCCAAACCGCGCATGCTGGGCGCGCATGAGGTGGAGGAATTGACCGGGCACCCGGTGGGCGGGGTCTGCCCCTTCGGCTTGACGACGCCTCTGCCCGTCTATTGCGACCTGTCGCTCAAGGCGTTCGCCACCGTCTTTCCGGCCGCAGGATCACGCACCGCGTCCGTCGAATTGACACCCGATCGACTCGCGGCCTTGACCGGGGCAAGCTGGGTGGACATCTGCACCCTTCCTGATGACGCGGAGTGACCATGCCGACCGAACATCTATTCGCCACCGGGGCGCAGGCCGCCGCCGACATTGCCGAGCGGATCGCCACCATCCTGTCGGACGCTATTGCCGTGCGCGGGATTGCGACCATCGCCCTGTCGGGTGGGCGCTCGCCCCGGCCGGTGCTGGAAGCGCTGAGCCTGGCTACACTCGACTGGAGCAAGCTGATCGTCACGCTGGTGGACGAACGCTGGGTCGATGCGGCCAGCGCGGACAGCAACGAACGACTGGTGCGCGACACGCTGTTGCAAGGGCCCGCCGCGCAGGCGCGCTTCGTGCCGATGAAGACGGATGCGGCGGACGCCTATGCAGGCCAGCCGGACGTGGAACGCGCTTTCGCCGCCCTGCCCTGGCCGCTCGACATCATCCTGCTGGGCATGGGTGATGATGGCCATACCGCCTCACTTTTCCCGGAGGGCAGGGAACTGGCTGAAGGTCTTGCCACCGATGCGCTGACCATTGCCGCCACCCCGCCGGCCGCACCGCACCAGCGCCTGTCCCTGACCGCGAGCGCGATCCTAAAAAGCCGCCATATCTTCCTCCAGATCAGCGGCGCCGCCAAGAAGGCTGTCTATGATCGCGCGCTGGCGGGCGGTCCGGTCGAGGACTTGCCGATCCGCTTGGCGCTTTTGCAGGACGATGTGCCGGTCGAAGTCTGGATCGCTGAAAGCTAACGTCTTTTTCAGTCCGCCGGATGGTGGCTCGAGATCAGATAGCGCCACACCCCGGTCGCGTTGATGAAGAGCAGGGCGACATTCTGCCAGCCAATGCCTTCGCTGTTTTTGTCTAGAAATCCCCAGGCAATGAGCGCGATGGAGCTTGTCACGAACAAGACGAAAGCCCATCCGGTAATCCGCCGGCCGAGGTTTAGCGACACGATCAGCGCGGCGAGCGTCGCTGCCCCCGCGCCATAATATTGCAGGACGGTCAATATAGTCTGGCTCATGCCATGCCCAACGCCACGGCCAGCCCCCATGTTGCCGAAATTAACGCAGGTTATCCATGAATAAAGTCGCAGACATTGCACCCTTCCACGCCATCGCCATCAGCCGGGAAGCGCATGCGCTGGAAGAACAGGGCCGCTCGATCCTACACATGGAGTTTGGCCAGCCATCGACCGGCGCGCCAGCACAGGCGATCGCGGTCGCGCATCATGTGCTCGACACCGAACCCATGGGCTATTGGGAAAGCACCGCCTTGAAAGAAAGAATGGCCAGCGATTATCAGCATCGCTACGCCGTCACCGTCGATCCGGAACAGATCATCCTGACCTGTGGCGCATCCCCCGCGCTGGTGCTGGCGCTCACCAGCCTGTTCGCGCCCGGCGCGCGGGTGGCGACGGCGCGGCCGGGCTATGTCGCCTATCGCAATACGCTAAAGGCGCTCTATCTGGACCCGGTCGAGGTCGCCTGCGGCCCGGCCGAACGCTATCAGATCAGCGCCGATGCGCTCGCCGCACTTGACCCCGCCCCCGATGGCCTGATTCTCGCCAGCCCCGCCAACCCGACCGGCACGGTCATTCCGCCCGCTGAACTGGCGCGGATCGCCGCCGTCTGCGCCGACCGGGGCATCCGTATCATCTCCGATGAAATCTATCACGGGCTCAGCTTTGGCGAACCGGCCCAGTCGATGCTGCACTATGCGCCCGACGCCGTCATCGTGAACAGCTTTTCCAAATATTACAGCATGGCGGGATGGCGCCTGGGCTGGGTGGTCGTGCCGCCGGACCTTATCGACACAGCGCGCGCACGGATGGGCAATCTGTTCCTGACGCCCCCCGTGCTGGCGCAGCGCGCCGGCCTTGCCGCCTTCGACTGCGTCGAGGAACTGGACGGTCACGTCGCAAGCTACCGCCGCAACCGGCAATTGCTGCTCGATGCGCTGCCCGCCATGGGCCTTGCCCGCATCGCCCCGCCCGATGGGGCTTTCTATATCTATGCGGATATCAGCCATCTGACCAACGACAGCCTGGGTTTTTGCCAGAAACTGCTGCGCGAAACCGGCGTGGCGACCGCGCCGGGGATCGACTTCGATCCCGTCGACGGCCACCGCTTCATCCGCTTCAGCTTTGCCGTGTCCACCGACCGTGTCGAGGATGCGATCGCGCGGATGGCCCCTTGGTTCCAGACACAGGCGGCGCAGTAGGTCCCGAGCCTGTCCTACAGGGCCGGCCCCGTGCTAGGCCAAGCGATCGGCTCTTTCTCGCAGTCTAGCCCTCGCCCCGCGCGGCCCCTTGTCCGTCGCGGTCGACTTCGCAAAAAATCTCCTATTGCGAAATCGACGCTTCGGGTCTCAATCGACGCAAATGCGTCGGCGCACGACGGTGTGAACTTCGCACCCTTTCCCAACGTTGCAAAACACGCGCAACGCGGCCGCCTTTACCCCCGTGTCCGGTCGAACTCATTCATTTCATAAGCAATGGAAGCTTCGACCAGCCGGTCCCACAGGTCGGCGATGACATCACCGGGCGCGCCCAGCCGTTCCGCCTCCGCCCGGGCATTGGCAATTACCTGCGCCTTGCGCGCTTCGTCGCGCACCGCGCCGCGATCGGGCTTGATCCGGGCAGCAGCGCGCATATGGGCAAAACGCAGGTCGAGCAGCGCAACGATTTGCCGGTCGATTTCGTCCACGCCGGCGCGCACTTCACTCATGCTGGTATAGCTGTCGGGGTTCATGATGCGAGCACTTAGGCCGCCCGCCCCGACCTGTCGAGGGCTTGACAGGCCAGCCCCTTGGCGTCATAGGCGCCGCTTCGCGATTGGCCCTGCATCCCGGTGAAGCGGCGGCCCTGTCCCTGAAATACGGAAAACAGGCGATACCGGGACCAACGTTGTTAGCATATCGTAAGGAAAGACATATGTCGAAGCGCTCCAGCGCCAAGTACAAGCTCGACCGCCGGATGGGCGAGAATATCTGGGGTCGTCCCAAGAGCCCGGTCAACAAGCGGGAATATGGCCCTGGCCAGCATGGTCAGCGCCGCAAGGGCAAGATGTCCGACTATGGCATTCAGCTGCGCGCCAAGCAGAAGCTGAAGGGCTATTATGGCGACATCACCGAAAAGCAGTTCAAGAAGAACTATGTCGAAGCCGCCCGGATGAAGGGTGACACCGGCCAGAACCTCATCGGTCTGCTGGAACGCCGCCTCGACGCGCTGGTCTACCGCGCCAAGTTCGCGCCCACCATCTGGTCGGCCCGTCAACTCGTGAGCCACGGCCACATCTATGTGAATGGCGTCAAATGCAACATCGCCTCGCGTCTGGTGAAGCCGGGCGACGAGATCACCCTGGGCAAGAAGGCGCAGGAAATGGCGCTGGTGTTGGAAGCGCAGAACCTGCCCGAGCGCGACATTCCTGACTATGTGTCGCCCGATGGCGCCGCCAAGGTCACCTATGTCCGCGTTCCCACGCTTGACGAAGTGCCCTACCCGGTGAAGATGGAACCGAACCTGGTCGTCGAATTCTATTCGCGCTAAGTTCTGCGACCGACAAGATACAAGAAGGGCGGCTCCTTATGGGGGCCGCCCTTTTTCGTGGCACGATATGATTCACTGGGCGCTCAGGCCTAGCATCAGCGCGATGGCGGTGAAAAGAATTGTAGCCGTCATGACCGCCGCAACCGCTTGCCGGAAGCCAGCGAAGCGCCCGATGCGCAATCTGGTCGAAAACCAGACTGTCTGCACGCCCAGATACCATAGCGCCGCACACAGCATCACCACGGCCCCTGCCGTTCGCCCGTGGGAGGGATGGAACGTTGGCAGCAGCGTCGCAACCCCCACCATCAGCGCCAGCGGAGCGGTTGTGAAACATTGCCCGTAAAAGGGGCGGCGCAAATTGGAATGGGTCAGCTTCAGCCCCTGCCGACGCAGCATGAACAACGACATCATCAGCGCGAACAGGCTGAACAGCACCAATCGCAGCGCCAGCAGCGCAAGATCCGAATCGACCAGCGCCGCCAACCCCCTGGTGCCCGTCAGCAAGGGATTGCGCCCCGCAACCAGGGCTTCCAGCCCGTGGGAGATCAGCAGGGTCAGAAACAGGAAAAGGGGCGGCCGGATGGCGTCATCATATTGTTCATCAGGTGCGTCCGACACTTCGCGATCGGCATAAGCCATCATCGCCAGCGGCCGCACCAGCGCCCGCCACAAGGTCAGGGGATAGAAAACCAGCCAACCCATCACCGTGTAGAGCGCTTCGTCGAGCGACTCGATGATCTTCATGAAGTCCATGAATGATCCTCCTGCCCCGCGCCCGACCTGCCGAGCCGCAGCGACCATGGTCTATCGAGAAGGCCCCAGCATGGATAGGCTAGATCGTCATCGTCAGGAGCCGGGCCATGAGCGCGTCGCCGCCACCGCGACGGCCCGCGCAAAGACCGCATCGAACATCTCGGCCGTCAGCCGCCCGGTATTCTGGTTGTAGCGCGAACAATGGTAGCTATCGATCAGGATGCGGCCAGCGGGCATGCGATGCTCGGCCAGATGTGCGAACCGCGCCTTGGGCAGCTTGCCGCCCAGTATCTTGACCGCCGACTGGTGCGCGATCTGGCCCAGGGCGATGAAGGTGCGCGCATGGGGCAGCGCCGCCACCGCGTCCGCCAGAAACGGCCGGCAATTATGGATTTCCGCCGGTTCCGGCTTGTTCTGCGGCGGCAGGCATTTGACCGAATTGATGATGATGATGTCTTTCAGGACCAGGCCATCATCGGGCCGCGCGTCATACCTGCCCTCGGCAAGGCCGTAGCGCGCGAGCGTTGCAAACAGCAGGTCGCCGGCATAGTCGCCGGTAAACGGCCTACCCGTGCGGTTCGCCCCCTGCCGGCCCGGCGCCAGTCCGATGATCGCAATGCGCGCCTGCGGGTCGCCAAAGGCCGGGACCGGCGCGTTCCACCAGTCGGGATGCTGCGCCCGACATTCCTCCCGCAACGCAACGAGGCGGGGGCAACGCTGACAATCCTGCGGAGGCTCGGTCGCAGCAAGGGGGCTTTCCACGGTCACGCAGAGCAGATAGGCGCTGGGCCATGGCGGATACAAGGCCCGAAAGCCGCACCCATGTCTATGCGCTGGCGCTGGGATCGAACCGGCAGCTCTCGGCCCGCCGCACGCCGCCGAAACTGGTTGAGGAGGCTGCCGCGCTGATCGGCGCACGGATGCGAGTGATCGCCGTATCGCCCATCATCGACACACCGCCGCTGGGTCCGTCGCTGCGCCGTTATGCCAATGGCGCGATGCTGGTGGAAACCCCGCTGCCGCCCCCTGCCCTGCTGCGCATGCTTCAGACGATCGAGACGCAGTTGGGCCGACGACGCCACCGTCGCTGGGGCGCGCGCAGCATGGATATCGACATCATCCTCTGGTCGGGCGGCACTTGGCGTGAGCGCCGGCTGACGGTGCCCCACGCCGCCTTTCGCACCCGCCCCTTCGTACTGACGCCCCTGTCCCTGATTGCACCCGGCTGGCGTGATCCCCGCAGCGGCCTTGCCATCCGGCATCTGAGCGCGCGGCTCAAAAAAGCGAAACCAAAGCGACCGACAAGTGGTTGACCATCCGCGCCGCCCCCTTTAGGGCGTCGTCCACCGCTTCGGGGGTCCATAGCTCAGTCGGTAGAGCAACTGACTTTTAATCAGTAGGTCGCTGGTTCGAACCCAGCTGGACTCACCACTTCTTGTGGAGCGCGATGCAGATAATCTCCACTTCGACCCTCTATGAAGGCTGGCTCAACCTGCGGATGGTGCGGTTGCGCGCCGACGATGGCGTGGAGGTTGATCGGCATGTGGTGGAAATGCGCCGGGCGGTAGCCGTCCTGCCCTATGATCCTGATCGTCGCGTAGCCATCACAGTGTCGATGCCGCGCACACCCGTCATGCTGGCAGGCCTGCCCGACATGATGGAGGCAATCGCCGGCATATTGGAAGATGACCCTGCCGATTGCACGCGACGCGAAGCAATGGAGGAAGCGGGTGTTCGGCTGGGCGAGCTGGTCCATCTGGGCGAGATCTGGAGCATCCCCAGCGTCGTTACGGAAAAGATCGACTATTCTCTGGCGCCCTACAGCGCACAGGATCGCGTCGCGGCTGGCGGCGGCCTGGTCGAGGAGCAGGAAAATATCAGCGTGCATGAACTGCCGCTGGACACACTCTGGACGATGATGGCGCGCAAGGAAATTGCCGATGGCAAGCTGGCGATCCTGCTGATGGCGCTGCGGCTGCGGCAACCGGCCTTGTTCAGCGTTCCGGTCGACTGACGACAATCGTGCGTGCGGCCACGTCAGCAGCGCCATGGGGCAGGCGAAAGCGACAGGGATCGGATGCGCCGTTGAGGCAGATCGCAAGTCCGCTCGCGCGATAACGCAGGACAATCCGGCGGCGGCCGGGATCTTCCCACTGCGCCACAGTCAGCGCGTTGCCCGCTTCGTCAAGCCATTCGACATCGTCGTCCGTCAATATGGTCGTGCCATGGAGGTCCGTTTCACCTGCCCGCAGCGCCGCCAGGGCAAAAACGTACCGCTCCAGTTCTTTGCTGCGGCCATCCCAGTCGATCCAGCTGATCGCGTTATCCTGCGCATAGGCGTT
The DNA here is from genome assembly GCF_002431195.1 of Sphingobium sp. UBA5915. Taxonomy (NCBI): domain Bacteria; kingdom Pseudomonadati; phylum Pseudomonadota; class Alphaproteobacteria; order Sphingomonadales; family Sphingobiaceae; genus Sphingobium; species Sphingobium sp. UBA5915. The sequence continues at coordinate 27,867 of NZ_DJDV01000082.1, forward strand.
GTTGTTGCCCCGCTGGGACCGGCCGAATTCGTCGCCGGCGCTGAGCATGATCGTCCCGCGTGAGCAGAAGAGCGTGGCAAGCAACGCCTTGGCGTCGCGACAACGGGCGGCGCAGATAGCGGGGTCGTCGCTCGCTCCCTCGATGCCGTTGTTCCAGCTGTAATTTTCGCCATGGCCGTCGCGATTCTGCTCGCCATTCGCTTCATTATGCCGCTCTTCATAGGCCGTCAGGTCAGCCAGAGTGAAACCATCATGCGCGGCGAGAAAATTGACCGTCCGGCTTCGGCCGTTCGGGAATATGTCGCTTGATCCGGCAAGGCGCGTCGCTACGACCCCGATCATCCCCGCATCGCCGCGCCAGAAACGCCGCATGTCGTCACGATAGCGATCATTCCATTCCAGCCATCCGCGTGGGAATTGTCCAAGCTGATAGCCGCCCGGACCAATGTCCCACGGCTCGGCGATCATGATCCGGTCAGCAAGGACCGGGTCGGCGCGCATCTCTTCCAGCAGTGGCGCGCGCGGATCAAAGCCATGGTCCATCCGCCCGAGCGCCGGACTAAGGTCGAAGCGGAAGCCATCGACGCCGGCCTGCTGCACGAAATGCCGCAATGACGTCAGAATAAGCGCACGCATCGTTGGAGCGTTGCAGGCGATGCTGTTGCCGGTGCCGGTATCGTTGATCAGGCTTCCGTCGGCCGCATGGCGGAATGCTCCGCGCGGGTCGAGACCGCGCAGCGATAGGGTCGGGCCATGGCAGTCGCCTTCGCCGTCATGATTATAGACCATGTCGAGGATGACGCCGATCCCAGCGTCATGCAGGGCTGCCACCGCATCCCTCAATTCGGCCATGCCACCGGGTGCCAGACGGGGGTCGATGGCGAACCAGTTGACCGGGTTATAGCCCCAATAATTTGTGAGGCCGAGCGGCCCCAAATGCCGTTCATCAATCCACGCGTTGATCGGCATGAGTTCAACGGCGGAGACCTGCAGGGCTTTCAGATGCGCGATCACGGCCGGATGACCGAGCGCGGCGATGGTCCCGCGCTGCGCCGGGGGCACATGGGGATGACGCATGGTGAAGCCGCGCACATGCAGTTCGTAGAGGAGGCCGCCGGGCGTAAAGAGCGGCGACCGCGCGGCCACGTGCGGCCGGGGCGCTTCGACGACGCCCTTGGGCAGGAGCGGGGCCGTGTCCCCCGCCTCCCCGCGTGGCGCGGCCAGCGCAGGATCATAGGTAAAAGGGTGGTCGATCGCAGTCGCATAAGGATCGAGCAACAGCTTGTCGGGATCGAACCACAGGCCCGCGGCCGGATCATAGGGCCCATCGGCGCGCAGCCCATAACGCGCCCCAGCGCCAATACCCGGCGCCGCAAGCTGCCACACCCCATCGGCCTCTCGCTGCATCGGCAGGCGGGTTTCGCCAGCCAAGGGGTCGAACAGGCAGAGCCATAGTGCGTGGGCGTCGGGCGCATGGACTCGAAACAATGCGCCGTGTTCCGTAAATTGTGGCGCACCTGCGCCCGTGGTCACGCTGCCTCCGCCAGCAAATCGCGATAGAGCGCGGCATAGCGTGCTGCGCTGCTGTCCCATGACACGTTGGCGCGCATGGCGGCCCGCTGCATCGCCTGCCAAATGGGCCGGTTGCCATGCAGGTGAATGGCACGGGCGATCGCGCCATGCAACGCCAGCGGGTCGGACGGTGCGAAGGCGATGCCGGTCGCCGCGCCAGCGCTCACCGCCGCTTCATTGGCGTCGATGATCGTATCGGCCAGCCCGCCGACCCGCGCCACGACCGGCAGGCAACCATAGCGCAGCCCGTAAAGCTGGGTGAGACCACAGGGTTCAAAGCGGGACGGGATCAAGATGGCGTCGCCGCCCGCCTGCATCAGATGCGACAGGGGCTCATCATATCCGATCCGTGCCGCGATCCGTCCGTGATGCCGGTCGGCCGCGGCTAGGAATGCGCCCTCCAGCGCCTGATCTCCCGATCCTAGCAACGCTAACTTGCCACCCAGCCCGACCAGATGGTCGATGGCGTCGATCATCAGGTCCATGCCCTTTTGCCAGGTCAGGCGGCTGACGATGATGAAGAACGGCGCGTCGTCCTGGTCGAGGCCGAACGCCTTTTCGAGCGCCCGGCGATTGCCCGCCCGTGCGCCCAACGATCGGCCGCTGAACCTCCGGGGGATCAACGGATCGCCGGCCGGGTTCCAGATGTCGGTATCGACGCCGTTCAATATGCCATGCAGTCGCGCGATGCGCCCGTTGATCAGCCCGTCCAGCCCCATGCCATGATCGGGCGATCGGATTTCCTGCGCATAGGTGGGACTGACCGTGGTAATCGCGTCGGCGGATACGAGTCCGGCCTTCAAATAACCGACTCCGCCATAATATTCGACGCCATCGACGCCCCAGGCTTCGGGTGGCAGGCCAAGCGCCGGAAAAATGTCCGCGGCAAAACGCCCCTGAAAGGCGAGATTGTGGATCGTCACCAGCTTTGGCACGGCAGCGGCTGAACCAAAGCGCATATAGGCGGCTGTCAAGGCTGCCTGCCAGTCGTGAACATGGACGATGTCCGGTCGCCAGCCCCTGAGCGTACCTTCGGCAATATCCGCGCCGACACGAGCCAGCGCAGCAAAACGCCGCCAATTGTCGCTCCAGTCCGTGCCATCCGGGCCGCCATAGGGACCACCGTCACGCGTGAAAAAGGCCGGCGCGTCCAGCACCAGAAAATCCAGTCCATCGACTTTCGCCGCCAGCACGGCCCCGCGTTCGCCAAACAGCGCCTCATAGCGGCGGACTGTCTTCGCCTTACCCAGTTTCTTTAGGACTGACGGATATCCAGGGACCAGTGTACGGGTGGCGACACCATGTGCCGCCAGCGCGGCCGGCAATGCTCCGACCACGTCGGCCAGCCCACCGGTCTTGACGAGCGGATAGACTTCCGAGGCGACGGACAAAAGCTGCATCGTCATCGACCGGTCAAACCTCCAACCGGTCGATCATCGGCTGGGTCACCAGGCAGATGCCGCTGTCGGTCCTGCGAAAGCGCTGGGCGTCAAGCAGCGGGTCTTCCCCGATGATGAGGCCAGGCGGAATAAGAATGCCCGAATCGACCACGCATTTATGCAGGCGCGCGCCGCGTCCGATCTCACAGCCCGGCATGATGATGCTGTCCGTCACCGATGAAAAACTATGTGTACGCACCCCCGAAAAGAGCAGGCTGCGGTGCAGCGAAGATCCCGAAACGATGCAGCCGCCCGCCACCAGCGATGATGTCGCCGACCCGCGCCTGCCATCTTCATTATGAACGAATTTGGCGGGCGGCGTGACTTCCGAATAGGTCCAGAGCGGCCAGCTATGGTCATAAAGATCGAGCGAAGGGACAACGTCGGTCAGGTCAATATTCGCCTGCCAATAGGCGTCGATCGTGCCGACGTCGCGCCAGTAAGGCTCCAGTTCGCTCTCGGCGCGCACGCAACTGCTGGAAAAGCGATGCGCCACCGCTTTCCCGTGCTTTACGATATAGGGAATGATATCGCCGCCGAAATCCCGCTTGCTCGCCGGGTCGTCAGCGTCGCGCCACAGCTGCTCGATCAGGAATCGGGTGCGAAACACATAAATGCCCATGGACGCCAGCGCCACATCCGGCTGCCCCGGAATGGCAGGCGGATCCTTCGGCTTTTCAACAAAGGCGGTGATGACGTCGGCCTCGTCCACATGCATGACGCCGAAGCCGACAGCTTCCATGCGCGGCACTTCCAGACAGCCGACAGTGACGTCAGCGCCGCTGTCCACATGCTGCTGGAGCATCAGTTCATAGTCCATCTTGTAAACATGGTCGCCAGCCAGAATGACCATATATTCCGGTGCATAGGCTTCGATGATGTCGATATTCTGGAAGACGGCGTCGGCGGTGCCTTCATACCATTGGCTTTCGGAAATGCGCTGACTGGCTGGCAATATGTCGAAACTTTCATTGCGTTCGGGACGCAGGAAATTCCAGCCACGCTGAAGGTGCCGGATCAGCGAATGCGCCTTATACTGAGTCGCGACGCCGATGCGGCGAATACCGCTATTGAGCGCGTTGGACAGCGCAAAGTCGATGATCCTGGCCTTGCCGCCGAAATGCACCGCAGGCTTTGCGCGCCGGTCGGTCAGCTCAGCCAGGCGGCTGCCGCGCCCCCCGGCCAATACATAGGCCATCGCATCACGCGCTATGGGCTGATATTTCGTCTGCATCCGCCTCTCCATCCACCCGCCCACAAGTCGCCGGTCTGCCGCCCGCAGTTCGTTAAAATTCCAGTTCCAGCATCAGCGTGGCGAAGGGCGGGATCGTGATGTTAACCCATCCTTCTTCATCCGCTGTCACCGCGCCCATATTGCCCGCGCCGCTGCCGCCATAATCCTGCGCGTCGCTGTTCATCACTTCCCGCCAACGCCCGCCAGAGGGCAAGCGCATGCGATAACCGTGGCGCAGTACAGGCGTAAAATGACTGATGACGACAATGGGCAATGCGCCGGGCGCGCGCCGCACCCAGGCGAAGATTGAATCCGCGCGCGCATCGACCAGCACCCATTCGAAGCCTTCCGCCTCGCAATCGCGGGCGTGAAGCGCCGGCCGGCTGCTATAAAGATGGTTGAGGTCCGCGACCAGCCGCTGCACGCCCAGATGCGGCCCATGGTCCAGCAGGTGCCAGTCGAGCGCCCGCGCCTCGCTCCATTCATCGCGCTGGGCAAATTCCTGTCCCATGAACACCAGCTTCTTGCCTGGATACCCCCACATCAAGCCGTAATAGGCGCGCAGCGTCGCGAACTTCTGCCAGTCATCGCCCGCCATCTTGTGCAGCAGTGACGATTTGCCATGCACCACTTCGTCATGGCTGAGCGGCAGGACGAAATTTTCGTCAAAGGCGTAGAGCAGCCCGAAGGTGATGTCGTCATGATGATGGGCGCGATATACCGGGTCGCGCTGCAAGTAGCGCAACGTGTCGTGCATGAAGCCCATATTCCATTTGAACCCGAAGCCCAGGCCGCCCGCATCGACCGGCCGCGAAACGCCGGGCCAGCTGGTCGATTCTTCCGCGATCGTCATGACACCGGGATGCGCGCCATAGAGCGCCTTGTTCATCTGCTGGAGGAAGTCCACGGCCTCTACATTCTCGCGACCGCCATGATCATTGGGGATCCATTCGCCCGGCTGCCGGGAATAATCGAGGTACAGCATGGAGGCGACAGCATCCACGCGCAGTCCATCGACATGATAACGCTCTGCCCAGAATAGCGCGTTATTGGAGAGGAACTGTGCCACTTCACGCCGGCCATAATTGTAGATGGCGGTGTTCCAATCAGGGTGGAAGCCCTTGCGCGGGTCGGCATGTTCATAAAGCGCGGTGCCGTCAAAATGCGCCAACCCATGTTCGTCGGTCGGAAAATGCGCCGGCACCCAGTCAAGGATGACGCCTATGCCAGCGCGATGGGCGCCATCGACAAACCGCGCAAATCCCTCCGCATCCCCAAAGCGCGCGCTAGGCGCATAGAGGCCGAGCGTTTGATAGCCCCAACTGGGATCATAGGGATGCTCGCTGATCGGCAGAAATTCGATATGGGTAAAGCCCATGCCCACGACATAGGGGATCAACCGATTGGCCAATTCATCCCAGGTCAGGAAATTTCCATCGGCATCGCGCTGCCATGACCCGGCATGGACTTCATAAACCGCAATCGGTTCGCGGCGCGGATCGGCATCGCGCCAATGTGCCCGGTGCCGATCGTCGCCCCATATGTGGGCGGGCGGCTGCGCAACGATGGACGCGGTCGAAGGACGCAATTCAGCCTGGAAGGCGAAAGGGTCCGACTTGAGCGGCAGCAGGTCGCCGTTCGCCCCGATGATTTCGAACTTGTAGGCGCTGCCCTCGCCGACTTCGGGCAGGAAGATTTCCCATATGCCCGCATCAGTACGGCGGCGCATCAGGCCCCGCCGCCCATCCCACCGATTAAAGTCGCCCACCACTGAGACGCGCAACGCATTGGGCGCCCAGACCGCGAAATGGGTTCCGTCCATGCCTTCGTGATGGATGACATGGGCACCCATCTTGTCGAACAGCCGCCCGTGCGACCCTTCCGCGAAATAATGATCGTCCATCGGCCCCAGCACGGGGCCATAGCCATAGGGATCGACCAGCGCATAATCGCTACTGTCGGAATAGTGCGCAATATAGCGCAGCGGCTGGCGCTTTTTCACCGACACATTGCCAAAAAACAGCCCGTCGGGATGGATGCAGGCCAATTGCCCTACGGCCTTGCCTTCCAGAGTGAGGGCCGTGACGCCTGTCGCGTCCGGCAGCATGACACAAGCGGTGAAGCCCTTGCTCGCCGGATGGACGCCCAAAGTGGCAAAGGGATCATCCTCGCGTCCCGTAACCACCCGGTCGATCTGATCCGGCGTCAGCATCGCTTATCTGCACCCTCTCGTCATGCGGGCAGCCTCCAGATGTCGGTTGCATATTCGCGGATCGTACGATCGGACGAGAACCAGCCCATGCGCGCCACATTGTGGATCGCCTTCTTTGCCCAGAGCGCCTCATCCTTCCACAGGGCGTCGACGGACCGCTGTGCCGCGGAATAACTGTCGAAGTCGGCCGCGACCATGAACCAGTCATGATCATGGATACCCTGGATGAGCGGCTTGTAGCGATCCGGATCGTCGGGCGAAAAGACGCCGCTGGCAATGGCATCGAGCGCCTGTCCCAGTTCGCGGCTCTGGCCGATCACCTCGCCAGGGTTATAGCCATTGGCACGCCTCTCATTCACCTCCTGCGCGGTAAGGCCGAAGATGATGATGTTATCCTCGCCGACATGATCGCGCATTTCGACATTGGCGCCGTCCAGCGTGCCGATCGTCAGCGCGCCGTTGACCGCAAATTTCATGTTGCCGGTGCCCGACGCCTCCATGCCCGCGGTCGAAATCTGTTCGCTCAGGTCCGCCGCCGGGATCATCATTTCCGCCATGGAGACATTGTAATTGGGAACGAATTGCAGCTTGAGAAGCCCCTGCACTGCCGGATCGTGATTGACGGCGCGCGCCACGTCATTGGCCAGTTTGATGATCAGCTTGGCGTTATGATAGCTGGGCGCGGCCTTGCCGCCGAACAGCTTGACGCGCGGCGCCCAATCCCTTTCAGGATGAGAGCGAATCTGGTCGTAAAGCGACACCGCCTCAATGATGTTGAGCAGCTGGCGCTTATATTCATGGATGCGCTTGATCTGAATGTCGAACAAGGCGGCCGGGTCGATCCGGGCATTGACACGCTTGCGCAGCAGGTCGGAGAGCGCCACCTTGTTGGCGCGCTTGACCGTCAGGAAACGCTCCTGAAAGGCAGCATCGTCGGCGAAGCGATCCAGCTCGCGCAATGCTTCGGGATCGTCCAGGAAACGATCTCCGATGGCGTCGCGGATCAACGTGGTCAGACCCGGGTTGCACTGCATCAGCCAGCGGCGGAAAGTGACGCCATTGGTCTTGTTGTTGATGCGCGCGGGATAGAGGCGGTGCAGGTCGGCGAAGACTGTTTCCTTCATCAAATCGGTGTGCAGCGCCGACACACCGTTGACGCTGTGCGACCCAGCAAAGGCGAGATTGCCCATTCGCACCCGGCGGCCGCCATGCTCGTCGATCAGGGAAATCGCGCCGATCGCGCCGTCATCAAAATGCCCGGACCGGCGCGCTTCCGCCAGCAGCCGACTGTTCACAGCATAGACGATCTGCATGTGGCGCGGCAGCAGCCGCTCGAACAGCGGCACTGGCCAGCTCTCCAGCGCCTCGGGCAACAGGGTGTGGTTGGTATAGCTGAAGGTGCGGCGGGTAATGTCCCACCCTTCGTCGAAGTCCAGCCCATGATCGTCGAGCAAAATGCGCATCAATTCAGCGACCGAAACCGCCGGATGGGTGTCATTAAGCTGGATCGCCGCCTTGTCAGGCAGCGTCCGGATGTCGCCGAAATATTGAATATGCCGACGGACAATGTCCTGTAGCGAAGCGGAGGAGAAGAAATATTCCTGCCGCAACCGCAATTCCTGCCCGGCGGGTGAGGAGTCGGCCGGGTAGAGCACGCGGGTCAGCGCTTCCGCCCGATTGCTTTCTGATAAGGCGCCAAGATGGTCGCCGGCGTTGAATTTATCGAGCAGGATCGGGTCGATGGGCTGGGCTTCCCACAGTCGCAGCGTATTGACCCGCTTGCCCCGCCAGCCCGCGATCGGCGTGTCATAGGGGGTGGCGATGACGCGTTCGCCCGGCCGCCAGTGCATCTGATGCGGTCCAGCCTCCTCCCCCTCCGCCGGATCGACGCGTCCGCCAAAGCCGACCTCGTAGCTCGCCTCGCGCCGCTCGAACTCCCAGGGATTGCCATGCGCCAGCCAGTTTTCGGGCAGTTCCACCTGCCAGCCATCGCTGATTTCCTGCCGGAACATGCCGTTCACATAGCGGATGCCATAGCCATAAGCAGGCACGTCCACCGTCGCCATGCTTTCCATGAAACAAGCCGCCAGCCGACCCAGGCCACCATTGCCCAGCGCGGCGTCGGGCTCCAGCGCGGCGATGATGTCAATATCGACACCCAGCGACGCCAGCGCGGCCTGAAGATCGTCCAGCATTTCCATGTTGGATGCAGCGTCGCGCATCAACCGGCCGATCAGGAATTCCAGGCTGAGATAATAAACCCGCCGCCCCTGCGCCTCGTAGGTTTTGTGGGTGGATTCGATCCAGGCGTCGATCACCCGGTCGCGGATCGCCAGGATGACGGCATGCAGCCAGTCATGGGGCTTTGCGGCGGCGGCATCCTTGCCGATGCGATAGGTCAGCCGCTCGACGATTTCGCGGGCCAGCAATTCGGGATCGACCTGCCGCGGTGCGGGCCGGGGAAGTTTGGTCTGGCCCTCAAGGTTCATGGCGTGACGTCCCCCTGCTGAATCACCCATGATGATGGCATAGGCGCAAGACCAGCGCCATCAGCATTTCGGCGGTGCAGCAAGAACTTGTCGCGCGGCCTTTTGATCCCTCAGCCGCGTCGCGATCGGACAATCGCCTCAGACACGGCCGCGCGCATTTGCGCCCGCACAGGATAGGCGCTGGATGGCAGAAGCTGGGTCATGAATATCCCGATCAGCCGTTCCACCGGGTCGATCCAGAAATAGGTCGAAAACACACCACCCCAATAATATTCGCCCCTCTCCAACCCCATGGCGAAGCTCAGGCCGAAACCCACATCCTGATAATCCGCCTCGCTGAACATCGCGCTCGACATGCCCGCCAGATCGCTGCCGCCGGGCAACTGGTTGGTCCGCATCGCCGCGACCGTCTCCTCCGACAGCAGACGCGTGCCATCGAGTTCGCCACCGCGCAGCAACATCCGGGCGAACCGATGATAGTCGGCGACGCTCGACACCAGCCCGCCGCCGCCCGAAAAGAAACATCCGGCGCGCCGCCAACCGCTGCGCGCACCCAGGTCGGCGGGAACGCGCGCCCCGCTTTCCTCCAGCCGCCAGGCGTCCGTCATGCGCGCCGTCTTGCTGTCGGGCAGCACAAAGCCGGTGTCTTCCATGCCCAGCGGCGTGAAGATGGCGCGCTCGAAATGGCTTTGCAGGTCCGTTCCCGTCAATCGCTCGATCACGACGCCCAGCACGTCCGTAGACACCGAATAATTCCACCGCTCTCCTGGAGAAAATTCCAGCGGCAAGGTCGCGAGATCGGCAATGAACTGGTCGGAGGTACGCTTTTGCTGAAATTCGTCCAAGCCCATCTCCCGATAGCGCGCGTCTATCGCGGTCTGCCGCTGCAAACCATAGGTCAGGCCTGACGTATGGCGCAGAAGATCAATCATCCGCATTGACCGCGCTGGCCGGCTTTCGCCTGCGCTGCCAACGCGCAGGTCGGCAAATTCGGGGATGACGTGCGTGACAGGCGTGTCCAGTGCCACCAGTCCCTGCTCCACCAGCATCATGAAGGCGACCGACGTGACCGGCTTCGTCATTGATGCGATGCGATAGAGGGCATCGGGGTGCAGCGGGGTCCCGTCCACCCGCGCCGCACCGCGCGTCACCGATAGCAAAGGCACCTCATCGCGCGACAGGAAAAACTGCATGTGGGGCAGCTTGCCGCTCTGGATATAGTGGTGGTCGAGAAACGTCACGAGCGCATCCAGTCGGTCCGCATCCATGCCCGCCGCTATCGCTGCCGCCCTGTCCAACCCGTCAAGCATCCGCATCCCTCATCGCCTGGCCTTAGCCTGCCGCGCTAAAGCACGCTCGCGGCAACGTAAACAGCTTGCCGATTGCCAACACCCCGCAACCCCCTCTATGGCATCCGGCCTGATCGCACGCATTGGACCAAGTACAGGCATGGCCACCGGCCTTTCCGCGATATTTATGACGCACCGCGCCGCGCTGCTGCGCTTCTTGCGCGCGCGTGGCGCGGGCGACGACGCTGAAGACCTGTTGCAGGATATGTGGATGAAGCTGGAGGCCAAGGACCTCGGCCCGGTGGCCGATCCACTGCCCTATCTTTACCGCATGGCCAACAATCTGATGCTCGACCGATATCGATCATCGACACGCCGCGAGCGGCGCGAGCAGGATTGGGCCGGGGGCGCGGGCGGCGTCATGGCTGACCCCACCGATGACGTCCCCGTAGACGACCGGTTGATCCTGACCCAGCAACTGGACGAAGCGCGCAGCGTGCTGCGTGCACTGGGGCCTAGGGTCGAGTTGGTCTTCCGCCGCTTCCGGATCGAAGGAGTCGGGCAGAAAGTCATTGCCGATGAGCTGGGGGTCAGCCTCACCACTGTGGAGAAGGACCTGCAAAAGGCCTATCGCGCAATGATCGCGCTCAAGCAGAAAATGGATACGGAATGAGCGGGTCGGCGGCGTCTGGCCTAGCAAGGGGCATAATAGGAACAGGGCTAAAGCCATGGTGAACGAGGAGGCGCTCGCGTGGGTGATCCGCACGCGCGATCCTGGATTTGACGACTGGGAGGCCTTCACCATCTGGCTGGAGGGCGATCCTGCGCGCGCGCTGGCCTATGACGCGCTGATGGCGCAGGACGCGGATTTGGACGCCATCATTCCGGCAGACCCGGTAACGATGCCCTTGGCCGCCAATGATGCTGCACCGCCGCGCCGTGTGGCATGGCGCTGGGCGGCAGGCGGGGCGGTCGCCGCTGCCCTGGTCGCAACCGTGTCGATCGGCACGATAAATCGCGCTGACATTTACAGCGTCACCACGCGCCCCGGCGAAACCCGCCGCATTGCGCTCGACGACGGCACGATGATCGACCTCAACGGCGACACGCGGCTGCGCCTCGATCGAAACGATATGCGCTTTGCCGCGCTGGACCGCGGCGAGGCCGCCTTTACCGTCCGGCACGACGCCAGTGATCCCTTCCGCGTGAACGTCGGCGATGCCGTGTTCGAAGATGCAGGGACGGTGTTCAACATTGTTCATACGGCGAAGGCGACCCGGATCGGCGTGTCCGAAGGCAAGGTAATCTATAATCCGGAGGCGGAGGCGATCGCACTACCGGCTGGCCGGGCGCTTGCCGACGATGCACAAGGATTGCGCGTCATGAACGTCGCGCCCGCCGCGGTCGCCAGTTGGCGCGAAGGACGGCTGGTCTACAGCAACGCCGCGATCGACGACATCAGCCAGGACATCAGCCGATCGCTCGGCATTCCCGTGACGGCAACTGCCTCTGCCGGAGCGATGCGCTTTACAGGAACGATCCGGCTGGACAGGAATCCGGCACGCTTCTTTTCGGGCGCCGCGCCATTGATGGGGCTTTCGGCCGTTTCCAGGGACGGCGTTTGGGTTTTGAAGCCGGCATCGTCCAGGGAAGGGAATGCGCCGCAGGACTGACCTTCTTTTCGTCACCGCCGCCATTTTGGCGACTACCGCGCCCGCACATGCGGCGGACAGACACAGGATCAGCATCGCCCCCGGTCGGCTGGGCGAGGCCGCGATCGCGCTTGGCCGTCAGACCGGCGTCAGCATCGGCATGTCGGATCAGTCCTTGGCAGGACTGCCGACCAAGGGCCTGAATGGGAAGATGTCGCTCGACGGGGCACTCAAACGACTGCTGGACGGAACGGGGGTCAAGGCACGCCGCATTGCGGCGAACACATGGCGTCTGGAGCGCGGGAGGTCCCAATCACCCAACCGTCCGCGCGCATCGTCCTCCATCGCCGCCAAAGCTGCAACCCAGGCCGATCCGGTCGAGATCATCGTCACCGCGTCCAAGCGCGACACGCCCCTCCCCCGCTATGCAGGGATGGTCGAAGCTCTCGACAACAGTGTTTTCACCAGCGCGGAAGCCGCCAATGGCAGCGCAACGCTGCTCGCGCGGATCGCAAGCCTCAGCTCCACACACGCCGGCAATGGCCGCAACAAGCTATTCATCCGGGCCATCGCTGATTCAGGCGTTGCCGGCCCCACCCAGGCGACAACGGGCCAATATCTGGGTGATATGCGATTAAACTATGCAGCTCCCGACCCCGACCTCAAACTCTATGATGTCGGCCGGGTAGAGGTGCTGGAGGGCCCGCAAGGCACATTATACGGTGCCGGGTCTTTGGGCGGGGTCATCCGCATCATGCCCAACGCGCCCAATCTGGGCGACTATGGCGGCCAGATGTCTGCCGGCGTATCGGTTACCCAGCATGGCGATCCGGGGGGCGATCTTTCCGCGGCACTCAACATGCCGATCATTGCAGAAAAATTGGCGTTGCGGCTGGTGGGCTATGGCGTTCAGGAAGGCGGCTATATCGACGACGTCACTCGCGACATGGATGACGTCAACCGGGTGCGAACCTGGGGCGGCCGTGCGGCGCTGCGCTTCGCGCCGGATGAGAACTGGACCATCGACCTCAATGGCGTCTACCAGCATATTGCGGGCGACGATGCACAATATGCCGACCGATCTGTGGGTCGCCTAGACCGCGCGTCGGCCGTCACCCAGCCCTATTCCTCCGATTACGTGCTCGGCAACCTGCGGATCGAACGCCAGTGGGACAGTTTGCGCTTTGTCTCTTCGACCGGCTTTGTCCGGCATGAACTGACAGAAAGCTACGACGCCACCCAACCCGAAGGCGCGCCGGCCCTGTTCCGCCAGAACAACAAGGTCGATATTTTCTCGACCGAGAACCGGCTGGTGCGTGATCTCGACAATGGATTGGGCTGGATTTTGGGTGCGTCCTATCTGCAAAGCACGTCTGACATCCAACGATCGCTGACCTCCTTCGGTACGGCCACGGTCCTCCCGGAAATCATCCCCAACGTGCCGGTATTCGGACGCGGCGTGCCTGCGCCGGCGACGGGGGTACGCAACAAGGTGAAAGAGGCGACCCTTTTCGGGGAAGCCTCGTTCGAGCCCGTTCAGGGCCTGATCGCCACCATCGGCGGGCGGCTGACCAATAGCCGCCTTTCAGGCGCGGCTCTGGACCCGATTGCCGCCCTGTCGTCGGCGGACCTCGCCCGCGCCGAAGCACAGGCGGATCGAAACGAGACAATTTTTCTGCCTTCCGCCTCCCTGCTGACCGACGCCATTCCTGACATTACCCTTTACGCCAGGTTTCAGCGGGGTTTTCGACCGGGTGGCCTTGCTGTCGATGACCAGAGGGTGCGTCGATACCAGAATGACCGCGTTTCCACCTTCGAGCTCGGGTTTCGCAAGGGCGCGCCGGGCCGCGACCCGTTCGCGCTCAGCGCCAACGTGGCCTATACCGACTGGCGCGATATCCAGGCCGACGTCACCGACCGGATCGGATTGCCGACGACCGCAAATATCGGGGACGGTCGGATTTATACGATAGAAGGCAGGATCGTGCTGCGACCACTGCCTGCGCTGACCCTTGACGGCAGTTTCATCTACAATGACAGCAAACTCAGCCGGCCCGCGCAGTTTCTACGCGCCTTGTCCTTTGACGGCGAATCCCTTTCCCTGCCCAATGTTGCCAATCTGGGGGGGCGTCTGGCGGCCGATTATCGGATAACCTTGGCCGGCGACACGGACCTTCATGTCAATGGCGCTGCGCGTTATGTCGGAAAATCCAGACTGGGCGTCGGACCGATATTGGGGCAGACGCAGGGCGATTATATCGACACCAGCCTGACCGCCAGTCTCCGGCGTGGACCCCTGCAATATTCGCTATCGCTCACCAACCTGCTCGACAGCGATGGCAATCGCTTTTCGCTCGGCACGCCGTTCGATTTGCGGTCAGACTATTACACGCCGCTGCGGCCCCGCACCGTGCGTTTAGGGATCGATTTCGCCTTTTGACGATCGCCTGAATATCCATTCGTCGCAGCGCCGGACGGGAAGCACGGCCCGGCGACGTCCCATGCGCACGCGCGCCTTTCAAAATAATTGCAGCGCGGCACGCAGAGGAGACATCATGCGACATCTTTTGGCCTGCACGGCCATCGCCCCGGTTCTGGCGGCACTAGCCGGCACGGACGCGGCGGCAGAAACCCAGATTACGTCCGCAACCACCGCGCCTGCCCGGACATCGACCGTGGCTAGCGGATCGGCCGACGACATCACCATCACATCCGCCGGGTCGATTACGCTGACCAGCGGGACCGCGGTGACGGTGGACAGCAATAATGACGTTTCGAACGCGGGAACGATCACGATCAACGACGCGGATAACGTCACCGGTATCCTGGTCGCGCCCGGCACGACCGGCGATATCACCAATAGCGGCACAATCACGCTGACGGAGGACTATACCGCCAAGGACGATGATGACGACGGGGACACAGATGGCCCCTTTGCAAAAGGCAGCAACAAAAAGGGCATCTGGGTACAATCCGGCGCGGGCCATAGCGGCGATATCTCCCATAGCGGCACCATCTCCATTGAAGGGAATAATTCGGCCGGCATCCGCCTGGATGGCGCATTGACAGGCGACTTGGCGACCAGCGGCTCGATCACGGTTGTCGGTGACAATAGCTACGGCGTTGTGGCCAACGACGTGGCCGGCGACGTCACCTTGCGCGGCGCCATCAGCGCGACGGGCGAAAACAGCATCGGCGCGGCCTTGCTGGGCGATGTGGATGGCGCTGTGAAGATTCAGGGATCGATCGTCAGCAACGGCTATCGCTACACCACCCGGCCCGCGGATACGGAAGATCTGGACGAGGACGACCTGCTTCAGGGCGGGTCGGCTGTCGTGATCGCCGGCAATGTCAGCGGTGGCGTTATCTTCGACGTGCCGCCAGTCGCAGGTGATGATGATGACGAAGATGACACCGACATCGACGATGACGGCCTGGCCGATAGCACCGAAGGGTCGGCGTCGATCGTGACCTACGGATCATCCGCCGCCGTGCAGGTCGGCGCGGCTGATACGGACACGATGATCGGAGCTGTAGCTGCGGGCGGATCGGGCTACGGATTGATCGTCAACGGAACCATCGCCGGCTATGGCATCTATGACGGCGTCGACGCCAATGGCCTCGTCATCGGCGGGCTGGGAGGCAATGTCGACATTGCGAAGGGCGTTTTGGTCAATGGCAGCATCGGCGCGGTTTCCTATGACAGCAACGCCACCGCCATACGCCTAGGTTCCGGCGCGCGCTCCGATACGATACAGATCGGTGGGGTCGTCGGCGCCAGCGGATCTTCGAAGGAAGGCACGGCTGCTCGCGGTCTTGTCATCGATTCCGGCGCAACCGTCAGCAATCTTGTGGTCGGTGGGACGGTAGCGGCGGCTGCGCTCGACGATGAAAAGGGAACGGCTATCGCAATCCTGGATTCCTCGGGCACGGTGTCCAGCCTCAAGAATACTGGTGCGATTACCGCCAGCGGCGGCGCGACCAACATCGCAATCGACATGAGCGCCAATAGCAGTGGCGTCACATTGTCCCAGTCGCTTGCCAGCGAAACTGCCAAAGCGCCTCAAATCACCGGGGACATTCGCCTCGGCTCCGGTAACGATAACGTCACGGTCTCGGCTGGCACCATCACTGGCGACCTGGCACTAGGTGGCGGAAACGACAGTCTTTCCCTCTCCGGGGCGTCCAGGCTGACCGGCGACACCAGCTTCGGCACAGGTTCAGCCAGCCTTACCCTGTCTGACACCGCCGCTATTGTCGGCGCAATCGATTTCGGCGGAGGCAGCGGCACGCTGACGATGGGAGGCACATCCAGCCTGTCCGGTGCGATCAACAATGCCGGCGGCATCGACGTGGTATTGAACGGCGGCACGCTGAACGCCACCAATGGCGGGACGATCGCGCTGAATTCGCTCGCTGCCAATGGCACATCGACCATCGGTGTTACCATTGATGCGGACAAGGGCACCAGCACGCTCTACGACGTATCAGGGGCCGCCAGCTTCGCCAGCGGATCACAGGTCAAGGTCAATCTGGCGCAGGTCGGCGGGTCGGAGGGCGACTATGTCATCGTCCGGGCAGGATCGCTGAACGGCGCTCCGGCATTCGATACCGAAACCCTGCTGCCCTATATTTTCAAGGGCAGTGTGACTGGCGATAATTCTGCCGGCACCGTCACCCTGTCGATCGCGGCCAAAAGCGTGTCGGAACTGGGGCTGAGCGGCTCAACCGCCCGCGCCTATGACGCCATCTTCAACGCGCTCGATAATGACAGCGACATTGCCGACGCCTATCTCGGCATATCGGACGGCAGTACGCTGAACGCCAATTTGCGCCAGATGCTACCCGATCATGCCGGCGGCACGTTTGAAGCCGTCACGTCGGGATCGCGTGCGACCGCCCGCATTCTCTCCGATCCAAACGGCATCTACCGCACGAAGGACGGGCGGCTGGGCTTCTGGCTGCAACAGGTCGCCTTCGGCAGCGCAAAGAGCGTTGGCAGCACGGCATCCTATGACATCAATGGCTGGGGCGCTGGCGGCGGCGTCGAATATCTGACGGGTCTGGGCGCCTTCGGGGGATCCTTCGCCTATATTCACGGCAGCGATTCCAGCGGCAGTTCGAACAATGCCGTGGACTCCGATCAATATGAGCTGGCGGCGCACTGGCGGGGTCAATGGGGCCCGTTGCTGGCCTTTGCCCGCCTGTCAGCTGCGAAGATCAATTTTTCGGGCACCCGCCATTTCGAAAATGGTGACGTGACGCGCACCGCTGACGGTGAATGGGATGGCGACCTCTACTCGGCGACTGCCGGCCTGTCCTACCAGTTACAGTTCAACCGGTTCAGCCTGCGTCCGGCGGTAGGGATCGACTATTATCGCCTCAAGGAAGATGGCTATGCCGAAACCGGCGGCGGCGATGCCTTCAACTTGACAGTGCTTGATCGCACGAGCGACGAGACCACCGCCAATGGCACGGTCACGGCCGGTTATGATTTCGGCAGCCTGAACCCTGCCGACGGCTGGGTCAGGCTGGAGCTGGAAGGCGGCCGGCGTCAGATTATTGGCGGATCCCTCGGCGATACCACGGCCTATTTCAAGGATGGCGACCAGTTCACGCTGGTGGCGGAAGATCGCACCAATGGCTGGACCGGCCGCGCGCGCCTCTATGGCGGCACGGACACGTTTCGCGTCGGTGGGGAATTTGGCGCGGAGGAACAACAAAATCATGTCGCCATCTCATTTCGCGCGACGGTTAATTTCGTCCTGTGACGTCTGACCTTTGAAGCGGCGGGCCACACCCCACAGACCCTCCCGGTCCGCCGCTTCCGCTTCGGCAGCAAACCCTCCCCAAGGGCGCCGAACATAAAGAGGGGCGTCGCCGGTCCCCCCGGCGGCGCCCCTTCTTTTTTTGGCCATCCCTACGAACAAAAAAGGGGCGTTCGTCCGAACGCCCCTCTGCCGTCATTTTTCACGAGCGCGCGGGCTAGCCAGCCAGTCCCTTCTTCACCAATTCGTTGACGACCTGGGGATTAGCCTTGCCCTGCATCGCTTTCATCGTCTGGCCGACGAAGAAGCCGAACAATGCTTCCTTGCCACCCTTATACTGGGCGACCTTGTCCGCATTGTCGGCCAGCACCTTGGCAACCGCGGCCTCGATCGCACCCGTGTCGGACGTCTGCTTGAGGCCCTTTTCCTCGACGATCGCCGGCGCGCGCGCGCCCGTTTCCAGCATGATCTCGAACACCTGCTTGGCGATGGTGCCGCTGATCGTGCCATCCGCCACCAGCGCCAGCAGTTCCGCGCCTTCCTCCGGCCCAACCGGGCTTTCGTCCAGCGATTTGCCCAGGCGATTGAGCGCACCATAAAGTTCCGACAAAAGCCAGTTGGCCGAAGCCTTAGCGACCTCGCCCTCGCTCTTCTTCTGGATGCGCGCGCCTTGCGCCAGCAGCGCCTCGAACCAGCGCGCCGTGTCTGCGTCCGCCGTCAGCGTGGTGGCGTTATAGGCGGACAAGCCCAGATCGTTCACATAACGCGCGCGCTTGGCATCGGGCAGTTCGGGCAGCGACTGGCGGCATTCCTCCAGGAAAGCATCGTCCAGTTCCAGCGGCAACAGGTCGGGATCGGGGAAGTAGCGATAGTCATGCGCATCTTCCTTCGACCGCATCGACCGTGTTTCGTTGCGATCCGGATCGTAGAGGCGCGTTTCCTGCACCACCTTGCCGCCGGCCTCCAGCACGTCGACCTGACGGCTCGCCTCATGCTCGACCACCGCCATAACGAACCGCACGGAGTTCACATTCTTCGTTTCCGTGCGCGTGCCAAAGGGTTCGCCGGGCTTGCGCACCGACACGTTTACGTCGGCGCGCATCGATCCCTGGTCCATATTGCCGTCGCACGACCCGACATAGCGCAGGATCGTCCGCAGCTTGGACAGATAGGCCCCGGCTTCGGCGGGCGAACGCATATCCGGCTTCGACACGATTTCCATCAGCGCTACGCCAGACCGGTTGAGGTCGACATAGGAGCTGGTCGGATGCTGATCGTGCATCAGTTTGCCGGCATCCTGCTCGACATGGATGCGTTCGACGCCGATCCGCTTGGTGCTGGTTTCGGGGTTCTTTTCGTCCAGCACGATGTCGATCACGCCCTCGCCCACGATGGGGTGATAGAGCTGGCTGATCTGATAGCCCTGCGGCAAATCAGCATAGAAATAATTTTTCCGGTCGAAGCGCGACCATTTATTGATCTGCGCCTCGATCGCCATACCGGTGCGCACCGCCTGCCGGATGCATTCGCGGTTGGGGACAGGCAGCATGCCGGGCATCGCCGCATCGACAAGGGACACCTGCGTATTGGGCTCCGCGCCGAACGCCGTCGCCGCGCCCGAAAACAGCTTGGCGTTCGACGTCACCTGCGCATGGACCTCCAGGCCGATCACGACCTCCCATTCGCCGGTTGCGCCCTGGATGCGATAGGTTGATTCAGTCATCTTTTCACACCGTCATCCCAGCGAAGGCTGGGATCTTTCTCGTATGTCGTGCCACGCCGCCTGAGATGCCAGCTTTCGCTGGCATGACGACCCTGATTACCACCACTTGTCCGGCTGCGCGTTGAAGCCGGCCCGCTCCTCGATCGCGAGGCTGGCATTTAGCACGGTCTGTTCGTCCAGCGCCTTGCCGATGATCTGCAACCCGATCGGCAGCCCCGCCGAATCCAACCCACCCGGCACCGCCATCGCTGGCAGGCCTGCCAGCGAGGCCGGCACGGTGAAGACGTCATTCAGATACATGGCCAGTGGATCGGCCTGCTTCTCACCCAGCGCGAAGGAGGAACTGGGCGCGGTCGGGGTCAGCAGCAGGTCGCATTTCTCGAAAGCCAGTTCGAAATCGCGGGCGATCAGCGCCCGGACCTTCTGCGCCTGCGTGTAGTAGGCGTCGTAGAAGCCCGCGGACAGCACATAGGTGCCGATCATGATGCGGCGCTTGACCTCCGGTCCGAAACCGGCGGCGCGGGTCGCGGCATACATGTCCTGCAAGCCCGCCCCATCGGGCAGGTCGCGCTGGCCATAGCGCACGCCGTCATAGCGGGCGAGATTGGACGACGCTTCGGCAGGCGCGATGATATAATAGGTCGGCAGCGCATATTTGGTATGCGGCAGCGACACTTCGACCACTTGCGCGCCTGCATCCTTCAGCCACTCGATGCCGCGATCCCACAGGGCGGAAATTTCCGCGTTCAGGCCGTCGGGGCGATATTCCTTCGGGATGCCGACGGTCTTGCCTTTCAGGTCGCTCGACAGATTGGCTTCCCACTGCGGCACGGGCAGGTCGAGCGACGTCGAATCCTTGGGATCGAAGCCCGACATCACCTCCAGCAAAATCGCATTGTCACGCACCGTCCGCGCCATCGGCCCAGCTTGATCCAGCGATGACGCGAACGCCACGATGCCCCAGCGCGAGCAGCGACCATAGGTCGGCTTGATACCCGAAATACCGGTGAAGGCCGCCGGCTGCCGGATCGAACCGCCCGTGTCGGTGCCGGTTGCCGCCGGGCAAAGCCGCGCCGCGATCGCCGACGATGAACCGCCCGAAGAGCCACCGGGAGCCAGCGCCGCATTGTCGCCCCTGCCCCCATCTGTTTTGGCCCGCCGCCAGGGCGAGATGACATTGCCATAATAGCTCGTCTCGTTGGACGATCCCATGGCGAACTGGTCGAGGTTCAGCTTGCCCAGCATCCCCGCACCCGCCGCCCACAATTTACCTGACACTGTCGACTCGTAGGTCGGCACAAAGCCTTCCAGCATGTGGCTCGCCGCCGTGGTCTGGACGCCCTGCGTGCAGAAGAGGTCCTTCATGCCGATGGGCACGCCGGCCAACGCGCCCAGGGAGTCGCCCGCGGCCTTCGCCTTGTCGGCAGCATCGGCCGCCTCCAGCGCCTTTTCAGGCGTCTCGACGATGAATGCGTTCAACGCCTTGGCCGCGGTGACGTTGGCGTTGAACGCCTCCGCGACTTCGCGCGCCGAAAAATCGCCGGCGCGGAAGCCGTCGCGAATGTCGGCTACGGTAAGATCAGTCAGATCAGTCAAAACTCTAACCCCGTTCGGGCTGAGCCTGTCGAAGCCCAGTCCTTCTTGAAGAGAAGTGCAGCCCTTCGACCAGTTCATGGCGAATGGCGATAGAGAAGGTCACTCAATCACCTTGGGCACCGCGAAGAAGCCATGTTCGGCCTGCGGAGCATTGGCCAGCACCTTGTCGCGCGCATTTCCGTCGGTGACGACGTCGTCGCGCAGGCGCTGGTGATTGGGGATGACGGCCGTCATCGGCTCGACGCCGGTCACGTCCACCTCACCCAGCTGCTCCACCCAGCCAAGAATGTTGTTGAGTTCAGGCACCATCGCCTCCGCTTCGGTATCGGTCACCGAAATGCGCGACAGGCTGGCGATCTTTTTCACGGTCTGAAGGTCTATCGACATGGTCCGCCGCTACCATCGGCACCGCCCGCCATCAAGCGGCTTTCGCGCCTCTTGCGCGGGTGCCGCCATTGCGCCAGACATGAGGCGGCATGGGAACGGCACGTTCCCAGAGGGCGGAGAGAAAAAGGGTGGCGCGTAAATTCCTCTATGTCGTCGCGGCGTTGGTCGTGCTGGCGATCGGCGCGAGCGCGGTCTATGCGCTCTGGGGAAATGCGCTGATCCGCGCCGTCATGGTGCCGCGCGAACCGTTCGAGCCGCTCAAGCCGCTGCCCGCCGATGCCTATGCCAACGCGACGATGTGGATCGCGCGCCCGGACATCGTGAAGGACAATCCGGCGCTCTGGACGCCTGCAGGCACCCCCGCCGTGAAAGACATGGGCCAGGCGGCAGTCTTTTTCATCCATCCTACCAGCTACATCACCACCTTCGGCAGCGCGCACTGGAACGCTGCGCTGGACAATGCGGAGGCCAACGCCACCGCCCGCCGCTTCGTCGCCAGCCAGGCCAGCGCCTTCAACGGCGCGGGCGAAATCTGGGCGCCGCGCTATCGCCAGGCCAATTATGGCGCCTTCCTGACCCAGGGGCCGGAAGGCGACAAGGCGCTGGCGGCGGCCTATGGTGACGTGCGCCAGGCCTTCGCGGCTTTCCTCAAAGCCAATCCCCAAGGTCCGCTGATCCTCGCCGCGCATAGCCAGGGCTCACGTCACTTGCTGGAATTGCTGCGGAATGAAATCGCCGGCACACCGACCGCAGACCGGATCGTCGCTGCCTATGTGGTGGGCTGGCCGGTTTCCGTAGAGGCGGACCTGCCCGCTCTCGGCCTGCCCGCCTGCGCCCGCCGCGACCAGGCGCATTGCATCGTCAGTTGGCAAAGCTATGCCGAACCGGCTGATCCGTCCGCCGTGGTCGAAAGTTTCGAGCGCAAGGACGGCTACACCGGCCGCCCGCGCAAGGGCACGCACATGCTCTGCACCAACCCCATTACCGGCGCCTTCAACGGACAAGCTCCGGCCAGCGCCAACAAGGGAACGCTCGACGCGCGCGAGGAAGGACAGCCGCCCAAGTTGATACCCGGCATCGTGCCGGCTCGCTGCGACACCAGCGGCGTGCTCATGATCGGCGAACCTGTGGACATGGGGCCATTCACCCTGCCGGGGAATAATTACCATGTCTATGACTACAGCCTGTTCTGGGGCAATGTGCGGGAGGACGCCCGGAAAAGGCTGTCCGCCTTTCGGGAAGAGTGACATTCGCCGCGATCGGTGACACAGGCATCACCATGACCTTGGTGACGATTGATCGCGTGGCTTTCCGGCAGGCGCTGCCCCATGGCGGTCGGCTGATCGGGATGGATGTAGGGACCAAGACCATCGGCCTTGCACTCTGCGACGCGGCATGGACGATTGCCAGCCCGGCCTACACCGTTACCCGCGGCAAATTCGGCAAGGACAAGATCGGCCTTGCCGCCTTCATCGACCAGCAGCAGGTGAAGGGTGTCGTCATCGGCCTGCCGCTCAACCTCGATGGCAGCTTTTCCCCGCGCGCACAGGCCAGCCGCGCCTTCGCGCACAATATCGCCGATCTTGGGTTGCCTATCCTGCTTTGGGACGAACGCTGGTCAACACAGGCTGTCACCCGCACCCTGCTGGAAGCCGACGCCAGCCGCGCACGGCGCGACGAATTGGTGGATAAACTTGCCGCCAGCTACATCCTTCAGGGCGCGATCGACGGGCTGGTCGCGGGACTGGAATAGCCGCCTTACGGGCCGCTCCCATTCCCTCATGCTTCGAACGCCGTGAGGATCGGGCACGGCCCGTCGTTTGTTTCGCGGCACTGCCTGGCAAGCCGCTCGAGCGCGGACCGCGCTTGCTGCAACGCCGTGATCCTGGCGTCCAGCGCAGCGATCCGCTCGGCAGCCAATTCGCGCGCGCGCGCCCGATCCTGCCCGGCGTCCAGTTCCAGCAATTCCGCTATTTCATCGAGCGTGAAACCAGCCGCCTGCGCGGACCGGATGAAGCCTAGTCGCCGCATATCCTCCGCGCCATAGCGCCGCACGCCCTCGCCGCGCGGCGGCGTCGCGATCAGCCCGCGCCGCTGATAGTAACGCACTGTTTCGACATTGACGCCGGCCGATCGTGCAAGCCCGGAAATCGTTTCACTCATGCCTTGACTCCGTACCATGGTACGGACCCTATATGGGGAGCATCCATCCCCTCTCAATGCAAGGATGCGCCATGGCCCAGACCCAGCCCAAAACCGCGAGCCTTCATCGCATGGTGATGCCCGGCCACATCTGCCCCTATGGCATCAAATCCCGCTGGTTGCTGAAACGTCATGGCTATCAGGTCGAGGATCATTGGCTCCAAACCCGCGAACAAACCGATGCCTTCAAGGCGAAGCACGGCGTCAAGACCACGCCCCAGACATTCATCGACGGCCAGCGGATCGGCGGCCATGACGACCTGCGGCGCTACCTGAGCCTCAAAGTGCGTGATCCCAATGCCTCAAGCTATGTGCCCGTGCTCGCCACTTTTGCGATAGCGGGACTGCTGACGCTGGCGGTCAATTGGCTGACCGTCCTGCCCCTGCTGTCCTCGGTGACGGCCGAACGGTTCATCGCCATCGCCATGGTCCTGCTCGCCATGCTGAAACTTCAGGATGTGGACCGGTTCGCCACCATGTTCCTGAACTATGACCTGCTGGCACGCCGCCTGCCGCCCTATGGGCTGCTCTATCCGTTTCTTGAACTGGGCGCGGGGCTGCTGATGCTCACGCGCCTGCTGGACTGGCTGGCCATTCCGGTCGCGCTCTTCATCGGCGGGGTCGGCGCGCTATCGATTTTCAAGGCTGTCTACATCGACAAGCGGGAACTCAAATGCGCCTGTGTCGGGGGCAACAGCCCTGTACCGCTGGGCTTTGTATCCCTGACTGAAAATCTGATGATGATTGCGATGGCGGTGTGGATGCTGTCCGGCTTGGGCCAATGACCGGCCCTCATCGCCATTCCCCAAAGGCTGAGCCGCTTACGCGACCACCCAATGCTCCGACGCGATGCCTTGCGCATAGAGCAGCACCGACAGATCCCCATGGACGATTTCGGCCGCAGCGGCCTCCCGCGTCTTGGGCTTGGCATGATAGGCCACGCCCAATCCAGCGCCTTGTATCATCGGGATATCATTGGCGCCATCGCCCACCGCCAGAGTCAGCGCCCGCTCGACGCCCTGCGCAATGGCAGCATCCAGTTCCGCCCGCTTGCGCGCCGCATCGACGATTGGCGTCTCAACCGTGCCCAGCAATGCCCCGTCGGCGATTTCCAGCACATTGGCGACATGCGCATCGAACCCGATCTCAGCCGCGATCGGGCCGGTAAAGCGCGTGAAGCCGCCCGACACCAGCAATGTCCGCGCCCCCCGCGCTTTCATCGTGCGCACCAGCGCCTTCGCACCGGGCATGACCCGCACGCGCTCCACACGGCATTGATCGATGGCGCTGTCGGGCAGACCTTTCAGCAACGCCACCCGCTCATGAAGCGCGCCGGCAAAGTCCAGTTCGCCGCGCATCGCCCGCTCGGTAATGTCGGCAATCTGCGGCTTGATCCCCGCATAGTCGGCCAATTCGTCGATACACTCGACCGTGATCATGGTCGAATCCATGTCAGCGATCAGCAAGGCCTTGGCCCGCGTCTCGCTCGCCTGGACGATAAGGTCGATATGGGCGCCCATGCCAGCCAGCGCAGCGCGCGCAGCGGCTGGATCAGCCGCGAAGAACAGGTCGGCCGCCTTGTCCGTGTCCAGCCAGCAGCAATCGCTGGGCGCGCAGCCTGCATCGCGCAGCCGATCGGCAGCTTCGGCAATATCCCCCTGCCCCATCGAGCCACTAGCCACTAAGGTCGCGACGAACATGCTTACTCCCGAACCAGAAACAGGCAGCGGCGAATCCCGCCCACGGGTGGCGCTTATTGCCGGGCCGACCGCCAGCGGCAAGAGCGCGCTCGCCATTCGCCTTGCCCATAGCGCCGATGGCGTGGTCATCAATGCCGACGCCAGCCAGGTCTATGCCGACCTCTCCATCCTGTCCGCCCGCCCATCGCCAGAGGAAATGGCCGATGTGCCTCACCGCCTGTTCGGCCATATCGACGGCGGGGAGGCCTGCTCGGCGGCGCGCTGGGCAGCCGACGCGCGCGCGGAAATCGACGCGGCCCATGATCAGGGCAAACTCCCGATCCTCGTCGGCGGCACCGGCCTCTATCTGCGCACCCTGCTCGACGGGATCGCGCCCGTGCCGGACATTGATCCCGACATTCGCGCTACCGTCCGCGCCCTGCCCGTGGCGCAGGCGCATGAAGCGCTGCGCCAGGAAGACCCGCAGGCAGCAGCCCGTCTGGCGCCGGCAGACACCACGCGCGTCGCCCGTGCGCTTGAAGTGATCCGCTCGACCGGGCGCACGCTCAAGGCATGGCAGGCGCACAAAAGCGGCGGCATCGGCGATCGTATCGCCCTCGCCCCTCTCATTCTCCTGCCACCTCGCCAGTGGCTGATCGACCGGTGTGATCGGCGGTTCGTTCAGATGCTCGATCAGGGTGCCGTGGCGGAAGTGGAGGCGTTGCTCGCGCGCAACCTTGATCCTGCTTTGCCGGTGATGCGCGCGATCGGCGTGCCGGACATCGCAGCATGGCTGAACGGCGACATGGACCGCGGCACCATGATCGAGCGCGGCCAACGCGCCACGCGCCAATATGCCAAACGGCAATATACCTGGTTCGCGCACCAGCCACCGGAGGGCTGGCAACGTGAAGAACGATATTTAGATGACAATATAGTCGATGAACTAGCAACTTTATTACGCAAATAACGCTTGACCGGCCATTTTATGTCCACTAGAGGCAGGCGCCTTGCCATCGCCCGTACCGCGGCGCAAACAGGCGGCTTGCAGCAACAAGAGGAGTTTCATCGTGGCCGAAAAGAGCGGCGCGGACATTTTGGTCGAATGCCTGGTTGATCTGGGCGTCGAAGTCGTGTTCGGCTATCCGGGCGGCGCGGTGCTGCCCATCTATGACGCGCTCTACAATCACCCCACGATCCGCCACGTCCTCGTCCGCCACGAACAAGGCGCGACGCATATGGCGGAGGGCTATGCGCGTTCGACCGGCAAGCCCGGCGTCGTGCTCGTCACCTCCGGCCCCGGCGCCACCAATGCCGTCACCGGCATCACCGATGCGCTGCTCGATTCCATCCCGATGGTCGTCATCACCGGCCAGGTTCCGACGCAACTGATTGGAACCGACGCCTTTCAGGAAGCCGATACGGTCGGCATCACGCGCCATTGCAGCAAGCATAATTATCTGGTGAAGGACCCGGCGAAGCTGGCTGGCGTCGTGCATGAAGCCTTCCACATCGCCACCACTGGCCGCCCCGGCCCAGTGGTCGTTGACATTCCCAAGAATGTGCAGATCGCGACCGCGCCCTATGCACGTCCGGAGCTCAAGGTCCACGCCAGCTATCGTCCGCAGACCAAGGCGGACGCCGCGGCGATCGACGCGGCTGTCGAAATGCTGGCCGCGGCCGAACGCCCGGTCCTCTATACCGGCGGCGGGGTCATCAATTCAGGCCCGCAGGCGAGCGCGCTGCTGCGCGAACTTGCTGCCTTGACCGGCGCGCCGGTCACGTCGACGCTGATGGGCCTGGGCGCATTCCCGGCTTCGTCGGACCAGTGGCTCGGCATGCTTGGCATGCACGGCACCTATGAAGCCAATTGGGCGATGAACCAGGCGGACCTTATCCTGTGCATCGGCGCGCGTTTCGACGATCGGGTGACAGGGCGGCTCGACGCCTTCGCCCCGAACAGCCGCAAGATCCATATCGACATTGACCGCAGTTCCATCAACAAGACGGTTGATGTCGACCTGCCCGTGGTCGCCGACGTCGGCAGCGCGCTCGACGACATGATCGCGCTCTGGAAACAACGCGGGCATCAGCAGCAGGATCTGTCCGACTGGTGGTCCCGCATTGCGCAATGGCGCACCAAACGCAGCCTCTCCTACCCGGAAACCGGGCCGGAAATCATGCCGCAGCGCGCGATCGCCGACCTGTATCAGGCCTGTATGTCGACTGGCAGGGATGTCATCATCACGACCGAGGTTGGCCAGCATCAGATGTGGGCGGCCCAGCATTTCGGGTTCGAAGCCCCCAATAAATGGCTGACCTCCGGTGGCCTTGGTACCATGGGCTACGGCTTTCCGGCCGCGATCGGCGCGCAGATGGGCAATCCGGACAGCATCACCATCTGCATCGCGGGCGACGCCTCTATTCAAATGAATATTCAGGAACTGGGCACCGCGACCCAATATCGCCTGCCGGTCAAGATATTCATCCTCAACAATGAATATATGGGGATGGTCCGCCAGTGGCAGGAACTGACCTATGAAAGCCGCTATTCCAACAGCTATTCCGACAGCCTGCCCGATTTCGTGAAGCTGGGCGAAGCCTATGGCTGGACGGGCATTCGGATCGAAGGTCCGGATGATCTGGAAAGCGGCATTCGCCAGATGCTCGAGACCCCCGGCCCGGTGATCGTCGATTGCCGCGTGGCCAAGCTGTCCAACTGTTTCCCGATGATCCCGTCGGGCGCGGCGCATACCGACATGCTGCTCGATCCCAACCAGATCGCGGGCATCATGTCCGACGAAGCCAAGGCGCTGGTGTAAGGACGGGCATGTGACGCAACATCTAAAGCTCCGCATCCATGTGACGGAGCCCTGGGATTTCGAGCGCCAGGCCGGCACGGCCGAACTGACCGGCTGGACCACCGATCATGCCGATCCCGACAATGAGGAATGGGAAGTGCATCTCGACCATGGCTTCGATTTCAACAAGCGGCATATCGGCACGCTGCTGGTGGGACCTCGCTATGTCGGGGAACGGCTGGAACGGATGTTCGATTCTGTATCGGGCTTCCCCGCACGCCTTGCCCATCGCCAGGACGGCGAATGGCATTTCGCCTTCGTCGCCATGATTTCGCAGCGGCACGACAAGCCCGCCCCCGACGGGCAGGCCGACGACCATCAGGATCACGGAACCATCTGATGCATATCCAGGAAGAACTCAGCCAGCGGCACGTCCTGTCGCTGACCGTTTCGAACGAAGCGGGCATATTGGCGCGCATCGCCGGCCTGTTCACCGCGCGCGGCTATAATATCGACAGTCTGACCGTGGCCGACATCACCGACGATCATGCGATCAGCCGTATCACCATCGTCACCGGCGGGCCGCCCAAGGTGATCGACCAGATCATTGCCCAGCTCGACCGGCTGGTGCCGGTGCACAAGGTGACGGACCTGACCGACGCCGGCCCCTTCGTCGAACGTGAACTGGCGCTGGTCAAGGTCGCCGGCACGGGCGAGGACCGTATAGAGGCGCTGCGCCTGGCTGATGTGTTCCGCGCCAAGGTGGTCGACACGACGATCGAAAGCTTCATCTTCGAACTCACCGGCACGACCGAGAAGGTGGACAATTTCGTGGCGCTCATGCGCCAGATCGGGCTGGTCGAAGTCGGTCGCACCGGCGTCGTCGGCCTCATGCGCGGGAAAGAGGCGAATTAATTTCCCTCTCCCCATCGGGGGGAGAGGGTTGCGAAGACCTGACGGCTTGCCCGCCTGGTCGTAGCTGGAAGAGGGGGCAGCGACGCCACGGTAGCCCGCCCCCTCCTCCTCCACCATCATCTAGGTCCGGCCTCGCCGAACCAAGATTTCATATCCTCTCGCCTGCGGGGCGAGGGCATTTGTTCGAGGGAAGAGACGAGACATGAAGGTTTATTATGATCGTGACGCGGACATCGGCCTGATCAAGGGCAAGAAGGTCGCCATATTGGGCTATGGCAGCCAGGGTCACGCCCATGCGCAGAATCTGCGCGACAGCGGCGTCGCCGAAGTCTGCATTGCGCTCCGCGCCGGCTCGCCCAGCGCCAAGAAGGCGGAAGGCGCGGGCTTCAAGGTGCTGCCCAACGCCGAAGCTGCCGCCTGGGCCGACGTCTTCATGATTCTCGCCCCCGACGAGCATCAGGCCGCCATCTATGCCGCCGATGTCCACGACAATCTGCGTCCCGGCGCGGCGCTCGCCTTTGCCCATGGCCTCAACGTCCATTTCGGCCTGATCGAACCGCGCAAGGACGTCGACGTCATCATGATCGCGCCCAAGGGCCCGGGCCACACCGTGCGCGGCGAATATCAGCGTGGCGGCGGCGTCCCCTGCCTCATCGCCGTCCATCAGGACGCGACCGGCAATGCGCATGACATCGCCCTGTCCTACGCCTCGGGCGTGGGCGGCGGCCGCAGCGGCATCATCGAAACCAATTTCCGCGAGGAATGCGAAACCGACCTGTTCGGCGAACAGGCCGTGCTGTGCGGCGGCACCACCGCGCTGGTGCAGGCCGGCTTCGAAACGCTGGTTGAGGCCGGCTACTCGCCCGAAATGGCCTATTTCGAGTGCTTGCACGAATTGAAGCTGATCGTTGACCTCATGTATGAAGGCGGCATCGCCACCATGCGCTATTCGATCAGCAACACCGCGGAATATGGCGATATCAAAACCGGCCCGCGCATCATCACCGAAGAAACCAAGAAGGAAATGAAGCGCGTTCTCGCCGACATCCAGTCTGGCCGCTTCGTCAAGGACTTCGTGCTCGACAACCGCGCCGGCCAGCCCGAACTCAAAGCCAGCCGCATCGCCGCCCAGCGCCACCCGATCGAGGAAACCGGCGCGAAGCTGCGCGCGATGATGCCCTGGATCGGCGCCAACAAGCTGGTGGACAAGGACAAGAACTGAGGGCCACCTTACTGTCTTAAGGGACGGATCGGCAAGTCAGGCCGGCCCGGAACGGAAACAATCCGTTCGCGGTTACGGCTCTGGAATAATCGGGGGGCGCGGCATATCATTGTCGCGCCCCTTGAGCATTTCGGAGAATCTGTTCCCATGAAAAAAATCCTGATCCCCGCTGCCGCCCTGATCGCGCTTGCCGGCGGCACGGCCCTCGTTGCGCAAATGCCCACCGCCGCGCCCGGCACAAAGGACGCCGCAAAAGTCACCGGCGGCAGCTACAAGGTCGATGGCGGCCATACCCAGGTCGTGTTCGCCTGGGACCATATGGGCTTCACCAACAATATGGGCACCATTGCCGAGCCCACCGGCACGCTGACCCTCGACAAGGCGAACCCCGCCAACAGCAAGGTGTCGGTGGAATTTCAAGTCGCCAACCTGCGCACCGGCGTCACCAAGCTCGACGAGCATCTGATGAAGCCCGACTTCTTCGATGCGGCGAAATTCCCGACCGCTTCCTTCGTGTCGACCAGCGTCAAGCCTGACGGCGCGACCGGTGCCGAAATCACCGGCAACCTCACCTTGCGCGGCGTGACCAAGCCTGTGACGCTCGACGCCGAATTCTACGGTGCCGGCACCCAGCCGATGAGCAAGAAGGAAAATGTCGGCTTTGTCGCCACGACGACGATCAAGCGCAGCGAGTTCGGCATGGGCTATGGCGTACCCATCGTCAGCGATGCGATCGAACTCAAGGTCATCGCTGGTTTCGAAAAACAGTAAGCGCACGACATAAAATGTCCAATAGACAGGGCCGGCTTGCATGCTGGCCCTGTTTTGCGTATGCACCGCGCATCATGCAGAGCGTCGCGCGCCTTCCCCTGCTACGACTTACACGCCCTTAGGCGTGGCTTTTGTGCTGCCTTCCGGCTAAGGGCAGCGTCGATCCGCCTAAGGGCATCCATCACAGTCAAGTCGTTCCACGGGCGCGGATTCGCGTCTGTCGCAGGAAATATCTCATCCCATGATGCTGACCGATCCCTCGCTGAAATATCGCCCCTTCCCGCAGGTCGATCTGCCTGACCGCCAGTGGCCCAGCCGCGTCATCACCGCGCCGCCCCGCTGGCTCTCGACTGACATGCGCGACGGCAACCAGTCGCTGATCGACCCGATGAACGCGGAAAAGAAGCGCCGCTTCTTCGACCTGCTGGTCAAGGTTGGGGTCAAGGAAATCGAGGTAGGCTTCCCCTCCGCCGGCGCCACCGAATTCGATTTCATCTCCGGCCTGGTGCAAAATGGCGCCATTCCCGACGACGTGATGCCGCAGGTGCTGACCCAGGCCCGCGCCGACCTCATCGCCACGACCTTTGAATCCCTACGCGGCGCCAAGCAGGCGATCGTCCATGTCTACAATGCCATTTCGCCCGCCTGGCGCGACATTGTGTTCCAGATGGAGCGCAGTCAGGTGCGCGAAATCGCCGTCAACGCCGCCAAGCTGCTGCGCGACCATGCCGCCGCCCAGCCCGACACTGACTGGCATTTCGAATATTCGCCCGAAACCTTCTCCACCGCCGAACTGGATTTCAGCCTGGAATGCTGCGAGGCGGTGATGGAGATACTCCAGCCCACGCCGCAGCGGCCGCTGATCCTGAACCTGCCCGCCACGGTCGAATGCGCCACGCCCAATATCTATGCCGACCAGATTGAATGGATCTGCCGCAACATCTCGCGTCGCGACAGCGTCGTCATCTCGCTTCATACCCATAATGATCGCGGTACCGGCGTCGCGGCGGCGGAACTGGGCATCATGGCCGGCGCGGATCGCGTCGAAGGCTGCCTGTTCGGCAATGGCGAGCGCACCGGAAACTGCGACCTCGTGACCGTCGCGCTCAACATGTATACGCAGGGGATCAACCCCGGCCTTGATTTTAGCGACATTGACGACGTCATCCAGACGGTCGAATATTGCAACCAGCTGCCGGTTCACCCCCGCCATCCTTATGCCGGCGAACTGGTCTTCACGGCGTTTTCCGGCAGCCATCAGGACGCGATCAAGAAGGGCTTTGCCGCGCAGGACGCGCGCAACGACCGGATTTGGAACGTCCCCTATCTGCCAATCGACCCCAAGGATCTGGGCCGTGACTATGAAGCGGTCATTCGCGTAAACAGCCAGTCGGGCAAGGGCGGCGTCGCCTGGGTGCTGCAACAGGACAAGGGCTACAAGTTGCCCAAGCGAATGCAGGCGGACTTTTCACGCGTGGTTCAGGCCCTCGCCGACAGCTCCAGCCGCGAACTCAACGCCGCCGACATCAGCGAAGCCTTCGACGCCCATTATTGCCTGACCGGCGACCAGCCCTATGCCCTGATCGACTATCAGGAAGGCGGCCAGGCAGGCGACCGCATCTTTACCGGCAAGATCAGCCACAAGGGCGGCGAGCGTTCCATTTCCGGCCGCGGCAATGGCCTGCTCTCGTCCATCCTCGCCGCACTGCGTGACGAATTTGGCGTCCAACTGGAAATCGCGGATTATAGCGAACATGCCATCGGCGCGGGCAGCGATGTCAATGCCGCCGCCTATGTCGAATGCCGCACGCCCGACGGTCGCACCGTCTTCGGTATCGGCACCGACAGCGACGTGGCGACCGCTTCGGTCAAGGCGATCCTGTCAGCCGCCAACGGAATCGCGGTCCGGGGGTAAAGCAAAGCCTTTCTACATCCGTTCGGTTCGAGCTTTTCGAGAACTGTTCTCGACAAGCTCGAACCGAAGGGGGGTAAGGGGATAAGCGCCTACTTTGCCAACGCCCGGACCACCCGGTCCCATTGCTCCAGCGATTCCCGGATGCCAGCGACCGGCACACGCTCATTCAACCCGTGGGCAAAGCCGTCCTCCGCGCGCATGAACAGGCTCGACACGCCATAGCTCGGCACACCCAGCGCGCGGAAATGGACGCTGTCTGTCGCTCCGGCCGACATGCCTGGCATGATCGCAATGCCCGGCGCGCGCGCCAGTACGGCATCGCGCACCGCCTGCATGACGTCCTCGCGCAGCGGCGACGCATCGCTGCCGGTCGGATCCCCCAATGTCGTGATCGTGGCACTCGGGTCGTCGACAACCTTGGTCAGCTGCGCCTTCACGTCATCAATCGCCACGCCGGGGAAAATCCGACAATTGACGCTGACTTTCGCGCTTTGCGGCAAGGCGTTGAGCGCATGCCCCGCCTGCGCCATGGTCGCGACGCAGGTCGTGCGCACCTGCCCGACAAATTCCGGGTGGCCCGACAATATCTCCGCCGCCGTCGGATCGCCGGTCTCTGCAAAACGGCGCATGGCTTCGCCCACATCGCCCCCCATGCGGTCCGCTGATAGGGTCAGCGACGCCTTGGTCAGTTCGTTGCGCATCGGGGGAAACTGGAAGGCCGCGATCCGGTCGATCGCCTTCGCCAGCCGATAGATGGGATTGCCCGGTGTCGGCGCGCTGGAATGACCGCCCGCATCGGTAAAGCCGATCTCGAAATCGGCATAGGTCTTCTCGCCGGCCTGCAACTGATAGAGGACGGGCTTCCCCTCTTCGCTCAGCAGCCCGCCGCCGCCATCGCCGTTCAACAGCATTTCAGCGTCCTGATATTGGGATGCCAGCGCTCGCGTCGTTGCCATGTCGGTCTCCTCGTCACCCGACAAAAGCAGCGTCACCGTTCGGCGGGGCCGCCAGCCTTCCTTCTTCAGCTGCGCCAGCGTCGCGACCATCATCGCGACATCATATTTATTGTCCTCCGCGCCGCGGCCGAAGATATAGCCATTTTCCTCGACCGGGACGAACGGATCACGCGTCCAGTCCTTGGGATCGGCCTCCACCACATCCATATGCCCGATCATCAGCAAGGGCTTGAGTGCCGCATCCCGCCCCTTGATGGTCGCGGCGAATGTCGCCGTCTCGCCCATCGGCGTGATGACCACATCGGCGTCGGCAAAGCCCGCCTTTTTCAATATGTCGGCATAATAGGCCGCCAGCTTGGGCACCTGCCCCGCCCCCTGGACCGTGCGATACGCGACGGACCGCATCAATATGTCCTTGGCCACCCCGGCATCCGCTGCCGCCTGCGCGCCCTGCGGCGCGATCGCCAGCGCCAGCCCCAGACACGCCTTACCCAATCCCATATATCTGCTCCCCGAAATGATCAGACCTGTCTGGCACAGCCATCGGGTCCAGCCAATCACCCAGCTTCACCCCCCTGAAAGAATTGCTTGCGCGCAATCCCCCCGTCCCCGACCGATATAAGCGCCCGTTCGTCCCAAGGAATGCATGCGTCATGGCCCTCAATTTTCGCAGTTTCGGGTTTCAGGTTCTGGTCGGCATGGTTGTCGGCCTGCTGCTGGGCCTCGTCGCGCGTCAAATGGGGGTCGGTCCCGACGGCGATCTCAACTGGCTGGCAACCGCGTTAAAGACGACCGGGTCGATCTTTGTCTCGCTGCTGAAAGCGGTGGTTCCGCCGCTCGTCTTTGCCGCCATCGTGGCATCGATCGCTAATTTGCGCGCGCTGGACAATGCCGCCCGCCTGGCGGGACAGACGTTGCTCTGGTTCGCCATCACCAGCCTGATCGCCGTTAGCATCGGCCTCGCCATTGGGCTGTTGCTGGAACCGGGCGCGGGTCTGCGCGGCACCGCGCTCGCGGTTGGCAAGCCCGACAGCTATGGCGGCTGGCTGGATTTTCTCAAAGGCCTGGTGCCCGGCAACAGCCTGGCTCTGTCGGGCAGCACCAGCATCACCGACGGCGCGGCGACCACCAGCCTGTCCTTCAACATCCTCCAACTGCTGGTCATCTCCATCGTCGTGGGACTCGCCACGCTCAAGGTCGGCGACAAGGCCGAACCCTTCCTCGCCTTCGTGCGCTCGCTGCTCGCTGTCGTGCGCGCGATTCTGGGCTGGATCATCCGCCTGACGCCGATCGGTTCGGCCGCGCTGATCGGCACTGCGATCGCGACCTATGGCTGGAGCGCGCTGGCGCAGCTCGGCGTGTTTACCGCCGCCATCTATCTTGGCCTCGCCCTGGTACTGCTGGTCGTCTATCCGACGTTGCTGCTCGCCAACGGCCTGCGCCCCGGCCCCTTCTTCGCCAAGGCGTGGCCAGCCATCCAGCTCGGCTTCGTCTCCCGCTCTTCGGTCGGCACCCTGCCCGTCACTGAAACCGTCACCGAACGGATGGGCGTGGACAAGGGCTATGCCGCCTTCGCCATTCCCCTCGCCTCCACCACCAAGATGGATGGCTGCGCCTCCATCTATCCGGCGCTCGCCGCGATCTTCGTGGCGGGCTTCTACGGCATCCCGCTGCACTTCATCGACTATGTGCTGATCGTCTTCGTCTCTGTCCTGGGGTCGGCTGCCACGGCGGGCCTGACCGGCGCGATCGTGATGCTGACGCTTACGCTCTCGACGCTTGGCCTTCCGCTCGAAGGCGCCGGCCTGTTGCTCGCCATCGATCCGATCCTCGACATGGGCCGCACCGCCGTCAATGTCGCAGGCCAGGTGCTCGTCGCGACCCTCGTCGCCAAGCGCGAAGGCATATTGGACGAAGCCGCCTATGACGGGAAAGCCACTCCCGTTACGGCTTGAGGCATTCGACGGCCGCATTTGTTCATTCAATTTCATAAGTACCGGAACGAACCCTTCGCCGGACGGAATTGATGAGCGATGAAGATGATAGCCGCGCCCTGCCGCCAGAAAGCGTTAAGTTCGCGTCGCCTCTGCCGCGTTTGGCACGCTCGCCTTCTCGCTGCTTCCGCGCATCGATACGGTGGGCGACCGACTATCAAACGCCGGCCGCAAAATGGGCCTTTTCGCCCAGATGCTTACGCTCGGCGTCTTCATCGCCGTTGATGGGATTTGTGCCGTGCGGGGCAGTCGCAGCAGCCACGCGGACTGCCCCCATAACGCAGCTATGCAGCCATGCTGACCAGATGAGCATGCCGCTCTCCAGCTTGCCTTGCCTGGGCCGACGGGCGTTTCGCACGAGCGAAACCCGCTTCACATGTCGGCTGAACGACATAGCCTGAACCAGGCAGGGCGTTTTCCCTCCGCTGCCGCACCCAACCCAGGTCCTCGCTTGGCCCTGCCGGCTAGAAATGGACGCCGGCTAGAAATGGACCGCAGGGCGGTCAAATCGGGCAGCACTCAAGGCCCATTCGCGCGCCACCAGTCGCGACGCCGCGCGCCTCGCCCCGTTTCGGCCAGCACGCTAAAATCGTTGCGATAACAAAAAAGGGCCGGTCTTTCGACCGGCCCCTCTTTTTGCCGTCCATCCCGAAGGAAGGACGATCCGATTACATGCCTGCGCCCGGACCGTAGGTGATTTCCACGCGACGGTTCTGGACTTCACGGACGCCGTCAGCGGTTTCAACGCGAGGACGCGATTCACCGAAGGCTTCGGTCGTCATCACGCCGTCAGGGATACCCTTCGACGCGAGGTAGGCCTTGACCGAGTCAGCGCGACGCTGCGACAGACCGACGTTGTACGACGCCGAACCCGACTTATCCGCGTGACCGGCAAGCATGACCTGGGCGCTGCCACAGCTGCTGTAGGCCGAAACCGCGTTGTCCAGAATGGTGGCGGCATCAGGCGTGATGTCCGACTTGTCCCATTCGAAGAACACGATGTACGGTCCCGGCTGGCACTCTGCAACCGGCGGGGGCGGCGGAGGCGGCGG
>NZ_DJDV01000083.1:0-4386 GCF_002431195.1 Sphingobium sp. UBA5915
GGGCGTGGCGGCGGCATAGCG
The DNA here is from genome assembly GCF_002431195.1 of Sphingobium sp. UBA5915. Classification (NCBI taxonomy): domain Bacteria; kingdom Pseudomonadati; phylum Pseudomonadota; class Alphaproteobacteria; order Sphingomonadales; family Sphingobiaceae; genus Sphingobium; species Sphingobium sp. UBA5915. Next base: position 22 of record NZ_DJDV01000083.1, read on the forward strand.
GGCGCGCAGGTCGGCGGCGGCCGGCATTTTGAGCGCGAAGGCTTCGGCGGTGGTGAGCAGCGGCAAAGTGCGGCCCGGATCGGCATGGCCGCTGGCTGTGACCATGGCGTCCACCCTGTCGCGGCCAAGCGCCAGGAGCAACGTGTCGGCGGCACTGTTGTCGCTTTCGGCGATCATCGCGGTGGCGAGGCTGTGCAGCGTCATCGGCGCGGCGTCAGGCCAGCGCATCAGACGGCCGGAGAAGCTTTTGGGGCCGAGCGGGATGACGTCGCTCCAGCGGCGTTCCCCAGCTGCGGTGGCGCGCGCGAGTTCGGCGAGGATATAGAGTTTGAAGCTGGAGCCGGTCGCCATCTGCATCATGGCGTTGCGGGCGCGGACCAACTGCGGGCCTGCGTTGGTCAGCCGGGCGATGGCGATGGCGCTCTGACCGGGCAGCGCGGCGAGGTCGGTCATGACTTTGTCGAGGCTGTCGTCCCTCGTGCGGGCGCCGACGATGTGCAGGCCGATGACGCGGGCGGGCGGTTGGGGTGCGACGACCAGGGTGAAGCCGACCGTCGCGCGCTCGTACCGGATTTCGACCTGGCCGGCGGTGGCGCTTTCGGTGCGGACCGCGCCCAGCGCCACCGGCTTGCCATGCTGGGCGCGCAGATCGGCAGCAGTGGCGCGCCACTGATCCACCGGCACGGCGTCAAGGAAGAGCGGGGCGAAGAAATCGGTTTCGTTGCCGGGGGCCGCGAGGATGCGGAGCAGTTGTTGCGCGCGCGCCTGATAGGTGGGGGAGGGGGCGGCGGAGGCCGGCGTCGCCAGGAACATCGTGGCGAAAGCGAGGAGGATGGGCCAGGCGCGCAGGGTCATGGACGCGCGCACCTGGCGGGAATAGCCCTGTTCCCCGTTTCTCGATTGCGCTCGAAACGGCCGGCTGGTGCTGTCATGCGTCGATGGCTTCTTCGTCCACTGCCGCGGCATTTTCCTGGATGAAGGCGAAGCGGTGGGCAGGGTTGGTGCCCATCAGCCGGTCGACCAGATCGCGCACCTGCTGCCTGTCCTCGACATCGTCGGGCAGGGTTATGCGGATGAGGCTGCGCGTCTTGGGGTCCATGGTGGTTTCGCGCAGCTGCATCGGGTTCATTTCGCCCAGTCCCTTGAAGCGGCTGACATCGACCTTCTTGCCTTTGAATTCCTTGGCGAGCAATTGCTCGCGATGCGCGTCGTCCCTGGCATAGAGGCTCTTGCCGCCCGCGGTGAGGCGATAGAGCGGCGGCTGGGCAAGGTAGAGATGGCCGCGCCGCACCAGTTCAGGCATTTCCTGGAAGAAGAAGGTCATCAACAGGGTGGCGATATGCGCGCCATCGACGTCCGCGTCGGTCATGATGACAACGCGTTCGTAGCGCAGATTGTCCGGATTGCAGTCTTTGCGGATGCCGCAGCCCAGCGCCAGGATCATGTCGGCGATTTCCTGATTGGCGAAAATCTTGGCGGTGTTGGCCGACGCAACGTTCAGGATCTTGCCGCGCAGGGGCAGGATCGCCTGCGTCTTGCGGTCGCGCGCCTGTTTCGCCGAACCACCGGCGCTGTCGCCTTCGACCAGAAAGATTTCAGCGCCTTCCGGGTCGTCGTTCGAACAATCGGTGAGCTTGCCGGGCAGACGCAGCTTACGGCTGTTGGTCGCTGTCTTGCGCTTGACTTCTTTCTCCTGCTTGCGGCGCAGGCGTTCGTCCATGCGGTCGAGCACATAGGCCAGCAGCGCCTTGCCCCTGTCCATATGGTCGGTCAGATAATGGTCGAAATGATCGCGCACGGCGTTTTCAACCAGGCGCGCGGCGTCCGGGCTGGTGAGGCGGTCCTTGGTCTGGCTTTGAAACTGGGGGTCGCGGATGAAGACCGAGAGCATGATTTCCGATGACGTCATGATGTCGTCGGCGGTGATGTCCTTCGCCTTTTTCTGCCCGACCAGATCGCCAAAGGCGCGGATACCCTTGACCAGCGCGGCGCGCAGGCCCGCTTCATGGGTGCCGCCATCGGGCGTGGGGATGGTGTTGCAATACCAGCTGTAGCTGCCGTCCGACCAGAGTGGCCAAGCGACAGCCCATTCGACCCGGCCGGCGTCGCCGGGAAAATCCTGATTGCCCGAAAAGAAGACGCTGGTGGCGCATTCGCGGTCGCCGACCTGTTCCTTGAGATGATCGGCGAGGCCGCCGGGGAACTGGAAGACGGCTTCGGGCGGCGTATCGTCGCTGATGAGTTCGGGCGCGCATTTCCAGCGGATTTCGACCCCAGCGAAGAGATAGGCCTTGGACCGGGCGAGGCGGTAGAGGCGGGCGGGCTTGAATTTCTGTTCGCCGAAGATCGCTGTGTCGGGGGTGAAGGCGACCGATGTGCCGCGCCGGTTGGGCGCGCCGCCGACCTTTTCGAGCGGCCCTTGCGGTAATCCCTGGGAGAAGCTCTGGCGGAACAGTTCCTTGTTGCGGGCGACCTCCACCACGGTGGATGTGGACAGGGCATTGACGACCGAGATGCCGACGCCGTGCAGGCCGCCGGAGGTGGCATAGGCCTTGCCCTCGAACTTGCCGCCCGAATGGAGGGTGGTGAGGATGACCTCCAGCGCCGACTGGTTCGGGAATTTGGGGTGGGGGTCTACCGGGATGCCCCGGCCATTGTCGGTGATGGTGAGCCGGTTGCCCGGTTCCAGCGTCACTTCGATGCGGGTGGCGTGGCCGGCGACCGCCTCGTCCATGCTGTTGTCGAGCACTTCGCTGGCAAGATGGTGCAGCGCGCGTTCGTCCGTGCCGCCGATATACATGCCCGGCCGGCGGCGGACCGGCTCCAGCCCTTCCAGAACCTCGATCGTCGAGGCGTCATAATCGGTGGACGGGACGGGGCTGGCGGCAAACAGGTCATCAGACATGACAGCAAGCTATAGGCAGGCAGGCGGCGCGTGCAAGCGGCACGGCATGGTGCGACGCAGCAACAATATGTTACGATGAGCCGTGAAACTAATTGAGATCATGATCCGTTTGCACCGCGGAACAGGGGACTTGTCCCAGGCGAGGAGATAAATTTCATGAAAATCAAGATGCTGGCGCCGGTTGGCGCAGTGATGGCGCTCGGCCTGTCGGTGCCTGCGATGGCGCAGGACAGCGGAGCGGTGGATTGGACCGGTCCCTATGTTGGCGGATCGTTTGGCTATAATTGGCAGAAGAGCGATGGCGGCGAACATCTGCGGTTCGATACGGATGCCGATGGCGACTATAATGATGTTGTGACAACGACGACCGGCGCCAACGCCTTTTCGCCAGGCACCTGCGGCGGCGCCGCGCGCGGCCCCACGCCTGCATCGGGTTGCAATGACGACAAGGATGCGATCGCCTGGATGGGCCATGTCGGTTATGACATGCAGTTCGGCAGCTTCGTCGCCGGTGTGGTTGCCGAAGCTGGCAAAGCTTATGTCGACGACAAGGTGACAGAATTTTCCACGACTCCCGCCTTCTACACGATGCGCCGCAAAATCGACTGGAACGGCAATCTGCGCGCGCGCCTGGGCTATACGACGCCAAGCGGCATCATGCCCTATATCACTGGTGGTCTGGCCTATGCGAAGGTGAAGAACAATTTCACCACCAGCAACGGCGCCAACAGCTTCACCGAGAACAACCGCAGCGAGGACGGCTGGGGCTGGACCATGGGTGGCGGTGTCGAAGCGAAGGTTTCGGACAATTTCTCGATCGGCGCGCGCTATCTGTGGACCCGCTACAATGTCGATGATTATCGCGTCGATGTGGGTGCCGGCAGCGCGCCCGCGACCAACCCGTTTCTGATCACGCCATCGGGTGGCACCAGCATCAACCGCGGCGACAAGTTTGATACGCAAAGCGTGATGGTGACGACCAGCTTCCGTTTCTAAGGTAAGCTCAAGCAACAAAAAAGGGGCCGGTTCCATGGCGGAACCGGCCCCTTTTTGCGTTAAGTCGTATCAGCGGACGCGCGGGCCGCCAAAGGGCATGGGCGGCGGCGGGCGGCGCGTGCCGCGCGGCAACTGGGCCTGATAGGCGCGGCCGCAATGCTCAACGCAATAGGGGAAGCCGGGATTGACCGCTTCGCCGCAGAAGTGGAAGTCCGGCTCGCCCGGATGGCCCATCGGCCATTTGCAGATCCGCTCAGTGAGGTCGAGCAGGCTGGTCTTGTCGGCGATTTCCGGGCTGGGCTTGGCAGGCACCAGGCGGCGTGGCGGCGCGGGCGGGATCGGCGCCTGCTGATCGCCTGGACCCTGACGCAGGAAGCCGCCAGGACCAACGGAGATGATGCGCGGCTGCGGCGCGGGCGTGGGCGCGTCCGATGCGGCATCGGCTGCCGGCGCAGCAGGCGCGG
>NZ_DJDV01000084.1:0-76254 GCF_002431195.1 Sphingobium sp. UBA5915
ACGGTTCGCATCGAACGCTTCCGACTGAGCGTCCTGCTCGCCCTCGTCGCGCTGATCTCCGTCCTGTTGTCGCTCTTCCTGGCACGCACCATCGTCCGCCCCTTCCAGCGCCTGGCCCGCGCAGCGGTGCGCGTGCGCCTGGGCCGCGCGCGCGAAGTCACGGTGCCGCGCCTGCCCGAACGGCGCGACGAAATCGGCATGCTGGCCCGCGCCCTCTCAGACATGAGCCATGCGCTGCGCCAGCGGATCGACGCGACCGACGCCTTCGCGGCTGACGTGAGCCATGAACTCAAGAACCCGATCGCATCGCTGCGCTCCGCGCTCGATTCGCTCGAACGGGTGGACCGCCCGGATCTGCGCGCGCAATTGATGGCGATTGCGCAGGATGACGTGCGCCGGCTCGACCGCCTCGTTACCGACATTGCCGAAGCCTCGCGCGTCGACGCGGAACTGTCGCGCACCCGCTTTGAACCCATCGACCTGGGCCTGCTGATCGAGAAAATGGTGATCGCCCGCGAAGCGCGCGGCGTGCCACGCGGCGTGCGGCTGGCCTTCGCCCGCCCGCGCAAGGATGTCGCCGTCGTGCTGGGCGAGGAAGGCCGGCTGGTGCGCGTGCTCGACAACCTCATTGACAATGCGGTGTCCTTTTCGCCCGACGGCGGCCTTGTCCGCATCATCGCCACGGTGGCGGACGATCAGGTGCTGGTCAGCGTGGAGGATGAAGGGCCGGGCGTCCCCGAATCCGAACGCGAACATATTTTCCGCCGCTTCCACAGCGTTCGCCCCGAAGGCGAGGCGTTCGGCAAACATTCGGGCCTGGGCCTCGCCATCGCCCGCTCCATTGTCGAAGGGCATCAGGGCCGCATCAGCATCGGCGACCGGGAAGATGCGCAGCGCGGCGCCAGCTTCGTCGTGCGCCTGCCGATGGCGGTGGCGCGCGACCCCGGCATTGTTTCGGAATAAGACGGCAAGGCATTGCTCGCCCATTTTCATCGGCCGCGACAGGCGTTAGAAGGGGCGGGATAATGGCGCGCGCCCTTTCCTCCGAAACGCTGCATGCGACCAGCGTGGCCATCGATGGCCGGGCCGTATTGCTGTGCGGACCCAGCGGCGTCGGCAAGTCTGACCTGGCGCTGCGCCTGATCGACCGTGGCGCGACGCTGGTCAGCGACGATTATACGCTGGTCCAGCGCATCGACGGCGCGCTGCGCGCCACCGCGCCCGACACGATCGCGGGGAAGATGGAGGTGCGCGGCCTTGGCATCGTGCCCATGCCCCATGGCGACGCGCCCGTCGCACTGCTGTGCGACCTGTTCGACCAGGTCGACCGCATGCCGCCCGAAGGCCTGTCCCGCGCCGTCGCCGGGCTTCAGGTTCCGGTTATCAAGATTGCCCCGTTCGAAGTCTCCGCCGCGATCAAGGTCGAACTGGCGCTCAGGACGCTGGCGCCGCGATGACTGCATCCCACCCCAAATCGATCCTTTTGCTGTCGGGCCTGTCAGGCGCGGGCAAGACCACCGCGCTCAAGACGCTGGAGGATATGGGCTGGGAAGTCGTCGACAATCTGCCGTTGATGCTGCTCGACCGGCTGCTCGACACGCCGTTGCCCGTCGGCCATGGCGCGGATGCCGACCGGCCGCTGGCGCTGGGCATCGACGCGCGCACGCGCGGCTTTGACGCCGGCGCCATCGTGCGCCGCATCAAGGGGCTGCGCGAACGCCACGGCCATGACATCGAAACCCTGTTCCTCGACTGTTCGGACGCGGAACTGGAACGGCGCTTTGCCGAAACCCGCCGCCGCCATCCGCTGGCGGCCGATCGCCCCGCCGCCGATGGCATCGCGCGCGAACGCGAACTCACCGAACCGCTGCGCCGCTGGGCGAGCCAGGTGATCGACACCACCAGCTTTTCCAGCAACGCCCTGCAACAGGAAATGCGCGACCGCTTTTCGCGGCCCGGCCTGTCGGAGCCGGTGCTGACCATCCTGTCCTTCGGCTTTTCGCGCGGGGTTCCGCGCAACGCCGACCTGATGTTCGACATGCGCTATCTGCGCAATCCGCATTGGGACGATGCGCTGCGGCCCAAAACCGGGCTGGAGGCCGACGTCGCGGCCTATATCGCGCAAGATCCCGCCTATGCGGACAGCGTGGGCCGGATCGAGGATCTGCTTGTCACGCTGCTGCCGCGCTATGCCGAAGGGGGCAAGACCTACATCACCGTGGCGTTCGGCTGCACCGGCGGGCGGCACCGTTCCGTCCATGTCGCCGATCGGGTCGCGAGGCACTTGCAAGCGGCGGGCTTTTCGCCCACGGTTCTGCACCGCAATATAGAATCAGCGCCCCAGGACAGTCTGGAGAAGCGCCGGCCGGGAGGCCCGAAAGCAGAATCATGATACAGGTGGGCCGCACAAACACATGATCGGACTCGTTCTCGTCACCCATGGGTCGCTGGCGACCGAATTCGTTGTCGCCATGGAACATGTCGTAGGGCCGCAGCAGCAGATTGCGACGATCTGCATCGGCCCGGAAGACGATATGGAATTGCGCCGCGCGGACATTGCCGCCGCGGTCGCGCGCGTCAATGATGGGGCGGGCGTCATCCTTCTCACCGACCTGTTCGGCGGCACGCCGTCGAACCTTGCCATCTCGCTGCTCAAGGCCGGCGAGATCGAGGTGATTGCCGGCATCAACCTGCCCATGCTCATCCGCCTGGAAAGCGCGCGCAAGGTCATGGACGTGCGCGCCGCCGTCGCCGCCGCGCGCGAGGCGGGCCAGAAATATATCAGCGTAGCATCGGAATTGTTGGGCAGCACTGCATGAACGAATTCAGCCAGGACGTCCGCATCACCAACAAGCGCGGCCTCCACGCCCGCGCCAGCGCGAAATTCGTGACCCTGGCGAGCGGCCTGCCCGCTGACGTCACCGTCAGCAAGGACGGCCATCATGTCACCGGCACGTCGATCATGGGGCTGATGATGCTGGGCGCGGCGATGGGCGACCAGATCACGATCAAGGCAACGGGGCCGGACGCCGCGCAGGCGCTCAGCCAACTCGTCACCCTGGTCGAGGACAAGTTCGGGGAAGAATAGGCGCGGCCGGCTGGCAAAGCGGCGCTGGCATATTTTCCCACTATGCGTGCGTCCTTCCGATAGGATCGCATTTCCTGGAGCCACCCCATGACCATGATGCCCCTGCCCCTGAACGCGCATCGCCCCTCGATCCTTGTCCGCCATATCGCGGCGCTGGTCGGCATGGTCGCGCTCAGCGCGCCGCTGGCCGCCCAGACGGCCCCGCCCCCGCAACAGGGCACGATGGCGGTCGAAGCGCATCTTGCTGACGGCAGCCGCGACGGCACGACCGAAAGCGCGCGCGACGCCGCCGGAGAGGCGCTTTCGGCGCGCGGCTTCACCTTGCTGGATGGCGCGGATCATGCGGCCTACTGGATGGAACTGGTCATCGACCGGTCCGACGTCGGCACCGGCGACGCGAAGGTCGCTCCGTCCAGCTCCAACCTTGCGAATGGCGGCGTACCCGGAGCTGCGGGCTCCGTCTTCAAGGTGCCGCTGCCATCGGGCAAGTCGCGCCATGTCGCGCTGCAAAAGACGCGGCTGGACATGATCCTGCGCAAACGGGGCAGCGCGGCGTCGGTCTGGCGCGGATCGGCGGTCACGGTGCGGTCTGCGGACCAGCAGGACGCGGCGGCTAAGGCGCTCAGCGGCGCATTGGTGCGCGCTTATCCGGCCCAGTCCGACGCCGTCATCGGCGTGCCCTGAACCGCTAACCCTGCGCAATGCGGAAGGCCAGGATAAGAGTTCCAATGTTGGATTTTATCTGATCTATCCTGCTGGATGTCGTCCATCCGGCCTCTTGTGACACGCGCGCCGCGCCCGATCGTGAGGCGCCATCGGCCTGTAGCGTCGGGTTCGCGCAGGTGTCGCTTCAGTGTCGCGTCGCAGTCGCCTAGTGGTCGCTTCCGCCCGCAAAAGCGCCACGACACTGTGAACTTCGGACGCCTGACAGGTCGGACCGCCTCGTCAGCCCTCCTTCGCCGCGTCGATGCCCGCATCCTCCCCCCGCATCCGGGTAAAGATATTCCACGTTGCGATGAACAAAGCCGCGATCACCGGGCCGATGACGATGCCGTTGAAGCCAAACAGCTCCAGCCCGCCCAGCGTGGAGATGAGCACCACATAATCGGGAATGCGCGTGTCGCGGCCGACCAGGATGGGGCGCAGCACATTGTCGACCGACCCGATCACCAGCGCGCCGCACACCACCAGCACCACACCCTGCCACACCGCGCCGGTGGCGAACAGATAGATGGCGACGGGCACCCACACGATCGCGGTGCCGATCGCGGGCAGCAGCGAAAAGGCGCCCATGAGCACCCCCCAGAGCAGCGCGCCCTGGATGCCCAGCGCCCAGAAGACCAGCCCGCCGATCAGTCCTTGCACGATGGCGACGACGATGCTGCCCTTGATCGTGGCGCGGGTGACGATGACGAACTGCTCGATCAAGGCGGTGCGCTGTCCCGCGCGCAGCGGCGCGGCGGCGGCGACCTTGCGCGCCAGCCAGTCGCCATCGCGCAACAGGAAGAAGGCCAGATAGAGCATGACGCCCAGCGCCACGAAAAAGCTGAAGGCGCTCTGCCCGATCTGGAACGCTTGACCCGCCAGCGTGCGAAAACTGCTGGTCAGCCCCCGCGTCACCATTTCCTGCGCGGCATAGAAATTGGTGATGCCCAGCCGCTGGACATAGGGGCGCAACCAGTCGGGCAGCGCCGCGATCACGTCGTAGAACAGGCGAACGAAATTGATCTCGCCCGACTGGACCTTGCCATAGAAATAGGTCGCTTCCTGCAACAGCGCTGCGCCCAGGACGAAGGCCGGGACGATCACCACCAGCAAAATGAGGAGCAAGGTCAGCAGCGCCGCCGCATTGGTCCGCCCCGGCATCTGCGCGCGGATGCGATGATGCACCGGCGCGAACACGATCGCGACGATGACGCCCCACAGGATCGCGGCGAAAAAGGGTTCGATAACCAGAGCGAAGGCGACCGACACCAGCAGCACGAAGCCAAGGAAGAAGCCATCTTCCAGCTTGATCGACAGGTGCATGGGCGGCGGCGGATCGGAATCGGGTGTCATGGCGCATCCTTGGCAAAATCCTTGCGCCAAATCCATCGCCCTGCGCGGGGCAAGCCTGTCCTTTTGCGCTTGTGCCCGCTAAGGAAGCCGCCTGTTTATCTCCAGCATGGGCATATCGGCGCAGTGGCACGTGAAATCACCGGTTTTTCCAACCCGCTGGTCAAGCGCGTCCGCAGCTTGCGGGAAAAGAAATATCGCAAGGCCGAAGGGCTGTTCCTGGCCGAAGGGCTGCGCATCCTGACCGAAGCGCGCGAGGAAGGCGTGCTGCCCGACATGCTCTTCCATGCCGGCACCGCCCATCCGCTGGGGCTGGAACTGATCGACGATATCGAGGCAGCGGGCGGCGACGTCATCGTCACAACGCCGGACATCCTGTCCAAGATCAGCGGCAAGGACAATGCGCAGGCACTCGTCGGCGTCTATCGCGACCGGCTGACGCCGCTGGCCGCGCTTGACCGGAGCAGCGCCGACATCTGGATCGTCGCCCAGTCGCTGCGCGATCCCGGCAATCTGGGCACGATATTGCGCACCGGCGACGCTGTCGGCGCGGGCGGCATCATCCTGATTGACGATTGCGTCGATCCCTTCTCGGTCGAATCGGTGCGCGCCAGCATGGGCGCGCTCTTCACCCAGTCGATCACGCAGGCGCGGTGGGAAGAGTTCCTCCCCTGGCTGCGCGGCGGCGCGGGCCAACTGATCGGCACCAGCCTCAAGGCCACGCAGGATTATCAGGAGCCGGCCTATCAAAGCCCCAGCTTCCTGCTGGTTGGTAACGAGGCCCAGGGCCTGCCCGCCGACTATGAAGCGCAATGCGACCTGCTGGTCAAAATGCCGATGCGCGGCAAGGCCGACAGCCTCAATGCCGCGGTGGCTACTGCTGTGATGGCCTATGAGCTGCTGAACCAGAGGCGAAAGACATCATGACTGTCATCCCGGCGAAGGCTGGGATCTCACTTTTCTTTACCGCGACAAAGGCAGAGAGATGCCAGCCTTCGCTGGCATGACGAATTCCGGGGGGCGAAAAACGTGACACAGACCAGCGGCATCGGCGAAATGTGGCGGCACAAGCGCGTGCTCGCGGCCAGCCTGATCGGCACGGCGGTCGAATTTTACGACTTCTACATCTACGCCACCGCCGCCAGCCTGATCTTCCCTGCGCTGTTCTTTCCGGCCTCCTCCCCCACCGCGCAACTCATGGCCTCCTATGGCAGCCTCGCTCTCGCCTTCTTCGCGCGGCCGCTGGGCGCGGCGGTGTTCGGCCATTATGGCGACCGGGTCGGGCGCAAGGCGACACTGGTGACGTCGCTGATGCTGATGGGTGGCTGCACGCTGGCCATCGGCTTCCTGCCCACCCATGCGCAGATCGGCTGGTGGGCGCCTCTGATCCTCTGCCTGCTGCGCTTCGGACAGGGCCTTGGCCTGGGCGGCGAATGGGGCGGCGCGGCGCTGCTGGCGGTGGAAAACGCGCCGCCGGGCTGGCGCGCGCGTTTCGGCATGTTCCCGCAGCTGGGCGCGCCGGTCGGCTTCATCGCCGCCAACGGCCTGTTCCTGATCCTCGACACGGCATTGTCTGAAGCGGATTTCCTCGCCTGGGGCTGGCGCCTGCCATTCCTGGGTAGCGCGGTGCTGGTGTTCCTGGGCTTGTGGGTCCGCCTCAAGCTGACCGAAACGCCCGAATTTGCAGCGGCGCAGGCGGAAGCGCCGCCCCCCGCCCTGCCGCTCGCCACGCTGCTGCGCGATCATCTGGGCGCGGCCATTGCCGGCACCTTCGCGGTCGTCGCCTGCTTTGCCGTCTATTATATCGCCACCGCCTTCGCGCTGGGCTACGGCACCACGACATTGGGCATCGACCGCAGCATCTTCCTGTCGCTGCAACTCGGCGCCATCCTGTTCATGGCAGTGGGCATTGTGCTGGCCGGCTGGTGGTCGGACCAGCGTACGCCCACGCGCGTGCTGGCCTGGGGCTGCGCGGGCACGACGCTGATGGGACTTGCCTTCGGACCGATGATCGGCACGGGCGCGCTGCTCCCTATCTTCGCGATCCTGGCGATCGCCCTGTTCCTGATGGGCTTCGTCTACGGCCCGCTGGGCGCCTATCTGCCCGCGCTCTTCCCGATCCAGCTGCGCTATACTGGCGCGTCCTTCGCCTTTAACCTTGGCGGCATCATCGGCGGCGCGCTCGCCCCGATCGTCGCGACCTGGCTGATCGCGGCGCAGGGTGTGGCGCTGGTCGGCCTCTACATGACCGCGGCCGCAGCCATCAGCCTCGCGGGCCTGTGGTGGACCAGCCGCGCCGCCTGATCGGTCAGCGCAACATGCGCACCGCGATCCAGGCGCTGGGCAGGCCGATAACCAGCGCAACGCCCAGCGCATAGACCAGGAAGAAGACCATGGCGAAGACGACCATCCCGGTCGTCCCGCCCGGTTCCTGCGGCTGCGGCCCCGCCAGCGTGATTACCAGCATCACGGCAAAGGCGATCAGCGCCAGCAGGGGAAAGGCGGACGCCGCGACCAGCACCTGCCGCCCGGCGCTCAGGTCAGGCCAGCGGCCAAGACTGAACTTCGCCGCGCCGAAGCTCATCAGGATCGCCAGCAGCGCCGACCCGACCAGAAAGCCCATCGTCCCTAATCCGCGCAAGGCTGCGGCGGCAGCGTCTTGCCGGCACCGTCCAGCGACTGCACCGCAAACCGCCCGTCCGCATAGCGGACCGTCACAATGTCCCGCGCCCGCAAGTCGCCCCACAGCTGACGAAAGGCCGGCGACCGCGCCGCATCCGCAATATGCACGTCGCCCCGCTTATCCGTCATGAAGCGCGTTTCGCGCGACCCGGAGCGCGAGGAGGCTATGAGCCGCAACTGGCTATCGGGCGGCGGTGCCTGCCCTTTGATCTGCGCCATGATCGTCACCGCCCTGCCCTTGCACGACAGGTTGAGCGCGCCGCCTGTGGGCGAATCCCATTGCCCGGTCAGATATTCGCCAACGCCGTTCTGATAGGCATAGGTCCACATGGATTTCCCCGCCGCCGGCAGCGCGGCTGGCAGGGCGATGACGGCGACCGCCGCAAGTCCCGATATGATGCGCATCTCTCTCTCCTCGCCATCACGGAAGGATAAGCGCGCCTGGCGGCCCCGAGGTTCCCGGAGGGCCCGGGACAAAAAAAGGCGGCGAGCCGAAGCCGCCGCCTTTCCTTACCCTCAGGTCTGATCGCGCGGCGATCAGCCTTCGCTGCGGGTGTCGCGGCGCTCGGCGATACGAGCGCGCTTGCCGGTGCGGCCACGCAGATAATAGAGCTTGGCGCGACGCACGACACCGCGGCGAACGACAGTGATCGAATCGATGTTGGGCGAATAGAGCGGGAACACACGCTCCACGCCTTCGCCGAACGAAATCTTGCGCACGGTGAAGTTGGACCCCATGCCCTTGTTCGAGCGGGCGATGCACACGCCTTCATAATTCTGGACGCGGCTGCGGTCGCCTTCCTTGACCTTGACGCCCACGCGCAGCGTGTCGCCGGGGCGGAAGTCGGGGATATCCTTGGCGAGGGCGGCGATGCTTTCCGCCTCGATCTGCTGGATGATGTTCATGTCACACTCAGTCCTTGGTCGTTCGTTGCGCACCAGAGGGCGGCTGGTCCCGAACGCCGATATGACGTTCCCAAAGGTCCGGCCGCCTTAGCCGTGTATCCTCCTCCGCCCTTTGTTTCCGCCAGGCGGCGATCTTCGCATGATCCCCCGATCGCAACAGTTGCGGGATCGTGCGCCCCTCCCATTCCACCGGGCGGGTATAATGCGGATATTCGAGCAGCCCTGTTTCGAAGGATTCCTCGACTCCACTGGAAGCCGCGCCCATTACACCGGGAAGCAGCCGCACGCAAGCGTCGAGCAGCAGCAAAGCCGCCATTTCCCCGCCCGACAATATGATGTCCCCCATGCTGACCTGTTCGATGGCGCGCGCTTCGAAAATCCGCTCGTCAAACCCCTCGAACCGGCCGCACAATATGGTCGCGCCCGGCCCGGCGGCCAGGTCGCGCACACGCGCCTGCGTGATCGGGCGTCCGCGCGGCGTCATCGCCAGCACCGGCAGGTCGGGCCGCTTGTCCAGCGCATGATCCACCGCCTTGCCCAGCACGTCGGCGCGCAACACCATCCCCGCGCCCCCGCCCGCCGGCGTATCGTCCACGGTGCGATGCTTGTCGGCGGCAAAGTCGCGGATCTGGATTGGGTCGCACGCCCATTTCCCCTCGGCCAAAGCCCGCCCTGCAAGCGACACGCCCAGCGGTCCGGGAAACATTTCCGGATAGAGCGTGAGGATCTGCGCGGTGAAGGTCATCCGCGCCGCCTCGCCCGCAGCCGCGCGGCGGAAAAGCCGCCGGCAAGGCACAGCATGCCGCAGACAAGCAGCGTCAGGCCGAAGCGGATCAGCAGGTCCGACCAGCCATCCTGCCGCGTCATGCCTGGCAAAATGAAGAGCAAGGGCAACGGCAGGACGAGCGCGAACGCCACCGCGATCTTGACGCCCGTGCGCCAGCTTATCCCCCACAGTCGCCACCCCGCCGCGAGCAGGAACAGCAGATACAGCATCAGGACGATTTGCGGGACGACAGCCATATCGCCGCGCTTAGGCGATGGGGCGGGCAGCGTCCAGCAGGCGCCGCTTCATGGCTGGCGGGCGACCAGCTTCAATTCCTGAATCCCTGCTGTCGGCGTTGGCGCAAGCAGCAACGTCCCGTCCACACGCCCGCGCTCGCACGACCAGGTAAAGCTGCCCGACAGATTGCCGCTGGCCGAGATCGGCGCGTCCGTGCGGCAGTCCCCCACTTCACGGCGCAATGCAGCGAGCCGACGCGTCCAGCTGTCTGCATCGCTATCCATCAGCATGTTCATCGCCAACCGCTCGCGCGCCGCCAATATATTTCCAGCCGCATAGATTTGACCCGCAACGGCATAGCCGTCAGCCAGATGCGGCGTTACCGGCGGCTCCCGCGCAACCAGCGCACCTGCCTGCTTCAAAGCGACCGCCGCATCCCAGGCCGGACCCGCCCCGCCATTATAGGTGCGGTTAGTGAAAACGAAAATGCCCACGCCATAGTCCGGCATCAGCATCACATGGCTGCCATAGCCGGGATAGCCGCCGCCATGGGCCAGGGTCAGCCCCAAGTCGCAATCCTGCGCGACGCGCATGCCAAAACCATAGGCCGCCGCCTGCTTGCAAGCGCTCGGCCCGCTCTTGCCATTGCGCTGCGCCAGCTTCGCGAAATTGCTGCCTTGCGCCAGCATCCGCACCGACGCGCGCGAGACCGGCGCTTGATCCGGATCATCCCGTGCCGGCCAGGCCGACAGCAGGAAGGCGACCCAGCGCGCATAGTCGGTCGCGCTGGTCTGCAAGCCCCCCATCGCGCCGAACGCACCATCGTCCATGTCCGGCTCGCGCAGCCACCGCCCTTCCTCCCAGCGATAACCCAGCGCGCGCCGATCCTGTGGCCATTCACGCACGGCATAGCCGCTCGACGTCATGCCGATCGGACCAAGCAGGATGCGTTCGACATAGCCGCGATAGGGCATGCCGCTCACATTGGCGATCACCCGGCCGAGCAGAGCATAGCCAAGATTGCTATATTCATAGCGCGTACCCGGCGCGGTGTTGAACGGCACGCCCTGTGCCAGCAACCGCGTGAATGCCTCCTGCGGCATCGGCGTCTGGCGGTCGCCCCATGGATTGTCGTCGACGAACCCGGCGCTGTGGGTCAAAAGGTCGCGGATGCGGATGCGCGGACTGTCCTTCGTGGGATAGGTCCACTGGCGCAGTTCGGGGACATGCTGTTCCGCCAGGTCATCCAGCGACAACTTGCCGTCTTCGCGCAGCTTGAGGATGGAAAGCGCGGTGAACGCCTTGGTCATCGATGCGATGCGGAACAGGCTGTCGGGCGTGACCGGGCGTTTCTGGTCCAGATCCTGCACGCCAAAAGCCTTCACATGGACCAGACGCCCATTGGCGACGATGCCATAGATAAGGCCGGGGGAATGGCTGTCTTGCCCAAAATCATGGAACAGGCGGTCGATGTCAGGGACGACAGCAGCGATCTTCTTTTCGTCTGCCTGCGCATGGGCAAGGGCGGGAAAGCAAAGCAGCAGGAGCACCAGCCAGAACTTCACAGGGTCCAGTCCTCCATTTTCAAGCCCTCGATATCCGCGAAGTCCTTCCGATTACGCGTCACCAGAACCATTCCGAGCGCCAACGCCTGTGTTCCGATCAAGCGATCGAAGCTGTTGCGAGGAATGCCGACTTGGGCCGCCACCTGCGCATAGGTCCGCGATGCCGGGTCATCAAAGGGCGCAATATTCAGCAGAGAGAGGAAGGCCTCCACCCGCCGCCCGTCCCCTACCGGATCGCTGGACGCGCGATTACCCACCCGCAATTCGGCAGCGGTTATCGCCGACACGCTCAACGCGTCCAGGCAATCGCCCATGCGCCGCGCCAGCGTCGCGCTTCGCCCCAGCAGGAAATCAATGCAAACATTCGTGTCAAGCAGATAGAGCGACGTCGTCATGCGGCCTGGGTCGCGGCATGGCTCCAGTCACGGTCATCTTGAGCCGTATCGTCCCGGCCATCCGCCATGAAGCCGGCAGACATGCTGCCGTAAAGTCCCATCAGGACCTCCCGCGCCCGATCCTGTCGCCAGAAGAAAAAGCTGCCATCGTCATGCGAGACGAGCGTCACTTCTTCGCCTTCCTCCAACCCCAGCGCCTTGGGCAGGCGCAAGGCCAGGCTGTTGCCCGACTTGAATACCTTGGACTTATACTCTTCGTCCATGGGACGCCTCCGTATATACGGGCCGTATATACTATTCCACGAATGCAGCGTCAATCACAGCTCCGCCGTCGCCCAGCGTCACCGCATGCATCGGCACCATGAAGCGCTTGCCACTGGCGCGTTGCACTTCGACAATGTCGCCCGCGCCGAAATTCTCGACCGCGACGACGGTGCCCAGCGCCTCGCCCGTGCTGGATGCGCAGGGCAGGTCGATAAGGTCGACATGATAATATTCGCCCTCGCCCAACGGCGGCAGGGCGGATCGCGGCACTGTCAATTCCGTGCCGCGCAGCGCCTCGGCCGCGCCGCGATCGCTGATTTCGGCAAAGCGGGCGACCGCGCCATTGGGGCCGGCGCGCACCGACTTCAGTGTCAGCGTGCGCCCGGCGGCCATGAAGGCGCCATAGCCCTTCAAGCTGTCCGGCCCATCGCCGAACAGCTTGAGACGAACCTCGCCCGTCACCCCATGCGCCCCAGTGACGACGGCCAGAGTGACGGGCTTGTCGGTCAAGTCGATCAGCCTTCGGCCTGCTCGGCAGTGGCTTCTTCGGCGGGCGCGGCTTCCTCAGCAGGAGTCTCAGCCGGCGCGTTGGCGGCTTCTTCCGCAGCCTTGCGGGCTTCTTCGGCCTCGGCAGCCTTGGTAGCGCGATCTTCCGCGCGGTCCTTGGCCTTCTGGCCCGGCTCCGCCTTCTTGGGGTTGTTGCGGGCAGCGCGTTCCTTCACGCCGGCGGCGTCCAGGAAGCGGGCTACGCGGTCGGTCGGCTGCGCACCGGCGGCGACCCAGTGCTTCGCGCGCTCGATGTCCAGAACGACGCGCTTTTCATCGCCCTTGGGCAGGACGGGGTTGTAGCTGCCGATACGCTCGATGAACTTGCCGTCACGCGGCGCGCGGCTGTCAGCGACGACGATGCGATAATAAGGACGCTTCTTGGAGCCGCCGCGCGACAGACGGATGGAGGTTGCCATGGATATTTGCCTTTCTGTTCAACTCTGATCTGTGAAAAACTGCTTATTTCTTCATGAAATTCTGAAAGCCTGGGGGAAGCTTTGGCATGGTGCCGCCAAGACCGCCCAGTCCGCCCAGCCCCGACAGGTCGGGCGGCGTGCCGCCTTCAGGACCGCCAGCGCCGCCCAGGCCGCCCATTCCGCCGCCGCCGAACATTTTGGCCAACCCCTTGAGGCCACCCATCTTGCGGATCTTCTTCATCGCGCTTTCCATTTCCTGATGCATTTTCAGGAGCCGGTTGACTTCCTGCACCGTGGTGCCGGAACCCTTGGCGATGCGGATCTTGCGCTTGGCGTTGATGAGCGCGGGCTTTTCGCGCTCCTTGGGCGTCATGGAGCCGATCATTGCGTCGAGGTGGACCAGCGTCTTATCGTTGGCCCCGCTGTTGGCCATCGCCGCCTGCGCTTTTTTGAGGCCCGGCAGCATGCCCGCCAGCGCGCCCAGCCCGCCCATGCGGCGCATCTGATTGAGCTGCGCGCGCAGGTCGTTCATGTCGAACTGACCCTTGGCCATTTTCTTGGCGAGCTTGTCGGCTTCCTCGGCGTCGATCGTCTCGGCCGCCTTTTCCACCAGCGACACGACATCGCCCATGCCCAATATACGCTGCGCGACACGTTGCGGGTGAAAGAGTTCGATCGCGTCGAGCTTCTCGCCGGTGCCCGCAAACTTGATCGGACGGCCCGTGACCGCGCGCATCGAGAGCGCCGCGCCGCCGCGCGCGTCGCCGTCCATGCGGGTCAGCACCACGCCGGTCAGCGGCACCTGCGCGGTGAAGCTGGTCGCGACATTGACCGCGTCCTGGCCGGTGAGCGAATCGACGACCAGCAGGATTTCGGCCGGCGTGGCGACATCCGCCACCGCCTTCATCTCGTCCATCAGCGCCTGATCGACGTGCAGGCGACCGGCGGTGTCGAGCATCACCACGTCGAAGCCCTGGAGCTTCGCCGCCTGCAACGCGCGCCTCGCGATATCGACCGGCTGCTGACCGGCGATGATCGGCAGAGTCGCGACATCCGTCTGCGTGCCCAGCACCGCCAGCTGTTCCTGCGCGGCCGGGCGCTGGACGTCGAGCGACGCCATCAGCACCTTCTTGCGCTCTTTTTCCTTCAGGCGCTTGGCGATCTTGGCGGTGGAGGTCGTCTTGCCCGACCCCTGAAGCCCCACCATCATGATGACGGCGGGCGGCGTCACGTCGATCATCAGGTCGGACGTGTCCGAACCCAGCGTTTCCGTGAGCGTGTCCGACACGATCTTGACGACCATCTGCCCGGGCGTGACCGAACGCAGCACATCGCTGCCCACCGCCCGCTCGGTCGCCTGGTCGACGAACTGGCGCACCACGGGCAACGCCACATCGGCTTCCAGCAGCGCGATTCGCACCTCGCGCATCGCGGCGCGGACATCGTCCTCCGTAAGCGCACCGCGCCCACGCAGCTTATCGAAGACCCCACCTAGGCGATCGCTGAGCGAATCGAACATCAACACCTCATCCGGGCCGAAGCCCTTGAAAATTCGTAGCAGACCCCTCAAACGACAAAATCGCCGGCGGGCGAAACCTCGCCGGCCAGCGTCCATCCGATGCCCCGATTGGGCGCCCTGGAGTCGTCAGAGTCGAACGGCACGCCGCCCGATGCTGGACGTGCCCTTAGGGGAATGCGTGCGGAATGGCAAGCGGGGAGCGGGATAGCGGGGTTGGGTGGAGAGCGGACTGTCGGGTTAGCAGCGTATCCGCCAGTTATCACGCCTGACTGATGTAGTGATCGAACTGGCGCATTTCGCCCCATCGGCCCAAATCATGTTTTTCTATGGATGCCATCAACATATCTTGAAGAGCCAAAAAATGTTTAAATACGTAGGCCCTATCCAAAGCGGTGCTAGATGCCGCATGTTGAATATCAAGTATGAAACTGCTTTTAGTGTTTCGCAGTAGGTCAGCTATGATTTCGACCATTGCGAGAGCCTCTTCAGCATTATCCAAGTGAAGCGTTACATCGATGGGGTAAGGCTCGACAGGTGCGCAATCATCAATGTAGCCGATAATTTGTTCGTCAGTTGCATCCGTAATGCCGCGATCCATAGCCAACTCCATCGAACTGCCGTTCATCACCCCGCTCTTCCCATAGTTTGATGAATGTCGGGTTTCGAGAAGATGTTGGAGGCGCAGAACCGGCAAGAAATGGTCGATCCTTGCTACTCCCTTCGTCATGCTGGGCTTGACCCGGCATCCCACTTATTTGTCTTTGCGAAAAAGCGGGATCCCGGCTCAGGGCCGGGATGACGGTACGGACTCACGTTTACAGAGGCTCTTCTACATTGCCCTTCGTTGCCAAGCTGTGATCCACAACACTGCACCCGAACACCCACTTTCCGATAGGATCGCCCCCGCGTAATTTTATGTCGCATTCTGTGGAAAATATGCGAAGCTAAGGGTATAGCAGAGGGGAGCATCACACGCATGAGCTGGACACGCCGCAAGCCGATGGAGGCCATGGTGCCGCAGGATAGCGGGCACCAACTCGCCCGCACCCTCTCCTGGCCGCACTTGCTGGCGCTGGGCGTCGGCGCGATCGTGGGCACGGGTATCCTGACGCTGATCGGAGTCGGCGCGGAACGCGCCGGGCCGGCGGTGCTGCTGTCCTTCGCCATTGCCGGCGCGATCTGCGCCTGCGCGGCGCTTGCCTATGCCGAACTTTCTACCATGATGCCGGCGGCGGGCAGCGCCTACAGCTACTCCTATGTCGTCCTTGGCGAAGGCATCGCCTGGATCGTGGGCTGGTCGCTGATCCTGGAATATAGCCTCGTCGTGTCGACCGTGGCGGTCGGCTGGTCGGGCTATGCCGGCCCGCTGCTGACCCCACTGGGATTTCCCGAGGCGCTCACCAAGGGACCGGAACTGGGCGGCATCATCAACCTGCCCGCCATCTTCATCATCGCCGTGGTCGCAGCGCTGCTGATGTTCGGCACGCGCGAAAGCGCCCGGCTCAACACCATCCTCGTCCTCATCAAGATCGTGACGTTGAGCCTGTTCGTCGCTTATGCCCTGCCTGCTTTCGACGCGGCGAACCTGGAGCCGTTCATGCCCTTCGGCTTTGCCAAGTCGATGAGCCCCGATGGCGTCGAACGCGGTGTCATGGCCGCGGCCGCGATCATCTTCTTTGCCTTTTACGGCTTCGACGCGATTTCGACTGCGGCCGAGGAAGCGAAAAACCCCGACCGTGACCTTGCCATCGGCATCGTCGGGTCGCTGATCGTCTGCACGTTGATCTATGTCCTTGTCGCCGCCGCCGCGATCGGCGCGCTGCCCTTCACCCGCTTTGCCGACAGTCCCGAACCGCTGGCGCTGATCCTGCGCGAAATGAACCAGGGCGGCGTGGCGCGCATCGTCGCCATCGCGGCGGTCATCGCGCTGCCGACGGTGCTGCTGGGCTTCCTCTATGGCCAGAGCCGCATCTTCCTGGTGATGGCGCGCGACGGCTTCCTACCGCAAAGCCTCGCCCGCATATCGAAACGCGGCACCCCGGCGCGGATCACGCTGGTGACGGCGGTGCTGGTCGCGATCATCGCGGGGCTGCTGCCGATCGACGAGATCGCGGCGCTGGCCAATGCCGGCACGCTGATCGCCTTCACCGCCGTTGGCCTCTGCCTTCTCGTCCTGCGCAAGCGCGCGCCCGACCTGCGCCGCCCGTTCCGCACCCCGGCGGCCTGGATCGTCGGCATCGGCGCGGTCGCGGGCTGCGCCTATCTGTTCCTCAGCCTGCCGATGATGACGATCATGGCGTGCGCGGCCTGGAATGCGATCGGCCTGGCGGTGTATTTTCTGTATGGGCAGCGACGGGCGAGCGCCGCAAAATAAGGAGCTGGAATTGACTGCCTTACTAAGCATCATGCTGGCCGCGACACTTGTTCCAGCAATGCCGGCAAAGTCGCCCGGATATTGGCTGAGCGACGACGACTACCCTTCGGGTGCGCTGAAGCGGAAAGAGGAAGGGCCGGTAGCATTTTCCCTTCTCATCTCGCCGACCGGGCGCATTGCCAACTGCATGATCACGCAGACCAGCGGCTCGGCGGATTTGGACGAACGAACCTGTGCCATGATCGCGTCACGCGGTCGCTTCAAAGCGGCGAGGGACGAAAATGCCGCTGCGACATACGGCTCGTATAGAGGAATGCTGTACTGGCGCCTTCCCGGCAAGCTAGGTGGCCCATCCTATCGCTATGTGCCTCCTGTTGATATGACATTACAGGTCAAGCGCTTGCCCGGCGGAGCGCAGGAGGAGCGCGTAACGCTGACCGCAAAGTTTGATCAAACCGGACATGTCACTGCTTGCCAAGCGTTCAACCCCGACCAATCGTCCGCAAAACTGGTTGAGGTCGCATGCCAGCAGACACAGCAATTCTTTAGCTCAGTCACCGCCGACGCCGACGGGCGTCCAGTGCCTATCGTGCAGCAGCTCACTGTCAAATTCCAGGTCGCGGCACCTTAAGCCCGGACTCGCCTTTTCCCCTCACTCGCACTACATGCCCGCGCATGGGGCGCTTCTCGAAAATGCATGGCCTGGGCAATGACTTCGTGGTCATCGACGCGCGCGCCGCGCCGATGGCCATGAACGAAGCGCTTGCGCGCGCCATTGCCGACCGTCATGCCGGCATTGGTTGCGACCAGTTGATCGTGATTGGCGATGCGCCCGATGCCGACGTGTCGATGCAAATCTTCAACGCCGACGGCAGCGAGGTGGAGGCGTGCGGCAACGCCACGCGCTGCGTGCCGTTGTTTGTCGGGCATGACGTCACCATCCGCACCAGGGCCGGCCTGCTCGACGCCCGGCTGATCGACGGCGGGGCCAGCGTCGACATGGGCGCGCCGCGTTTCGACTGGAACGCGATCCCGCTCGCCTATGCGATGGACACGCTGACGATGCCGGCAAGCTGGGAAGAGCTGCCCGCTCCAGCCGCGGTCAATGTCGGCAATCCGCATGTCATCTTCTTCGTTGATGATCTGGATGCGGTGGACACGGCGCGGCTTGGCCCCATGATCGAGCAGGACCCGCTCTTCCCGCAGCGGGTGAACGTCAATTTCGCGCAGGTCGTGGGCGAAAACCACATCCGCCTAATCGTCTGGGAAAGGGGCGCGGGCCTCACCCGCGCCTGCGGCACCGGCGCCTGCGCCACCGCCGTCGCCGCGATCCGGCGCAAACTGGCGCGCGGCCCTGTCACCGTGACACTGCCGGGCGGCGATCTCGTCATCGACTGGCGGCCGGGCGGTTCGATCCAGATGACCGGCCCCGCCACCCACGTCTTCGATGGCGAGGCGGACTGGGCGCGCTTCTGATGCCCGGCCCCGACATCATCACCATGGGCTGCCGCCTCAATATCGCGGAGAGCGAGGCGATACGGCAGATGGCGGCGGAGCAGGACGACCTGATCGTCGTCAACAGCTGCGCCGTCACCGCCGAAGCGGTGCGCCAGACCCGCCAAGCGATCCGCCGCGCCCGGCGCGAGCGCCCCGACGCACGCATCCTCGTCACCGGCTGCGCCGCCCAGACGGAGCCGCAGACCTTTGCCGCCATGGCGGAGGTGGACGCTGTCATCGGCAATCGGGAGAAGATGGAGGCGGCGACCTACCACCGTCCGTTCGGTTCGAGCGAAGTCGAGAAACGAGAACACAGCGCTGACCGCTTCTCGACTGTGTTCGAAGCGAACGGTGGGTTGGACCTGCCCAAAGTCCGCGTCGCCGACATCATGGCCGTGCGCGACACCGCGCCACATATGGCGAGCGCCTTTGCCGACCATGCCCGCGCCTTTCTGGAGGTGCAGAATGGCTGCGACCATCGCTGCACCTTCTGCATCATCCCCTATGGCCGGGGAAACAGCCGCTCCGTCCCGGCGGGCGCGGTCGTGGACAAGGCGCGCGAGCTGGTGGACGCGGGCTACCGCGAAATCGTCCTGACGGGCGTCGATGTCACCAGCTATGGCCCGGACCTGCCCGGCGCGCCGACGCTCGGCCTGCTGGTCGAACGCATATTGAAAGGCGTGCCCGACCTGCCGCGCCTGCGCCTCTCCTCGATCGACAGCGTGGAAATGGACGATCGCCTGTTCGACCTCATCGCGCATGAACCGCGCATGATGCCGCATGTCCATCTGTCGCTTCAGGCGGGCGACGACATGATCCTGAAGCGCATGAAGCGCCGCCACAGCCGCGCCGACGCGGTAAGGATCGCCGAGCGGCTCAAGGCCGCACGGCCGGACATCAGCATCGGCGCGGACATCATCGCCGGCTTCCCGACCGAAGACGACGCCATGTTTGCGCGCAGCCTGGCCCTCATCGACGATTGCGCCATCGTCCACGGTCATATCTTTCCCTATTCCCCGCGTGAAGGCACGCCCGCCGCGCGGATGCCGCAGGTCGATCGGCCGACGATCAAGGCCCGCGCCGCCCGCCTGCGCGCCGCCTGCGCGGAACGCCGCGACGCTTGGCTGCGCAGCCTGATCGGCACGCAACAGTCCGTGCTGGTCGAACGCAGCGGCCTGAGTGGCCATGCGGAAAATTTCTCGCCGGTGCGTTTTACGGCGACGCAGACACCCTCCGCCATCGTGCGCGCGACCATCACGGGACTTGAGAAGGGCGTCCTGATCGCGCAAGAGGCGGCATGACGGATTATCACCATGGCTGACACTAACTGGCGCGATCGACTGTTCGGCGGCCTCAAGCGCACGTCCGACCGGCTGGGCGACAATCTGACCGGCCTTTTCACCAAGGCTGCGCTCGACGACCAAACGCTCGACGAGATTGAGGAGGCCCTGATCGTCTCGGACCTTGGCCCGGCCATGGCCGCGCGCGTGCGCGACAGGCTGGCCGAAGGGCGCTTCAACAAGGAACTTACCGAGGAATATCTTCGCGAGATCATCGCCGAAGAGATCGAAAAGACGCTCGCCCCCGTCGCGCGCCCGCTGGAGATTGAGGCGTTTCCCCGACCCCAGGTCATCCTGGTCATCGGCGTCAATGGATCGGGCAAGACCACCACCATCGCCAAACTGGCGCATAATTTCCTGGAACAGGATTATGGCGTGATGCTGGCCGCCGGCGACACATTCCGCGCCGCCGCGATCGGCCAGCTCAAGGTCTGGGCCGAACGGCTGGGCATCCCCATCGTCGCGGGCAAGGAAGGGGGCGATGCCGCCGGCATCGTGTTCGACGCCGTCAAGCAGGCGACCGCCACGGGCATCGACGTGCTGATCGTCGATACCGCCGGGCGGCTTCAGAACAAGACCGAACTGATGGACGAACTGGCCAAGGTGCGCCGGGTGCTGGGCCGTTTGAACCCGGCGGCCCCACACGACGTTGTGCTGGTGCTGGACGCCACGACGGGACAGAATGCGTTGAACCAGATTGAGGTCTTCAAGGAAACCGCGCAGGTGACGGGGCTGGTCATGACTAAGCTGGACGGCACGGCGCGCGGCGGCGTATTGGTCGCGGCGGCGGAGAAGTTCCGCCTGCCCATCCACGCCATTGGCGTGGGCGAAAAGATCGAAGATCTACGCCCCTTCGATCCCGGCGACATGGCAAAGGCGATCGCGGGCACCGCTTATGCGCGGTAAGCGATAAGAAGCCGTTCGGGTTGAGCCTGTCGAAGCCCAGCCCTCCTCTTGAGAAAAGCGAGGCCCTTCGACAGGCTCAGGGCGAACGGATGATGCAATGACCGCGACAAAATCTCCCCATAACGGCACCCTGTCCCTTGCGCTCGACTTCGGGCCGCTCCTTGTGTTCTTCCTGACCTACAAGGGCGCAGGCTGGATATGGGGTGCGGGCAATCCGATCACGGCGATGATTTTTGGCACCGGCGCCTTCATGGCCGCGATCGTCATTGCCGTCATCATCTCGAAGGTAAAGCTGGGCCGCGTATCGCCGATGCTCTGGCTCTCGGCGCTGCTGATCCTCTTTTTCGGCGGTCTTACCATCTATTTCCGCGACCAGAGCTTCATCCAGGTCAAGCCCACCATAATCTATGCCTTTTTCGCACTGATGCTGATTGCAGGACTGTTGCGTGGTCAGCCTTTGCTCAAATATCTGCTTCAGGCGGCCTATGACGGACTGACGCATGAAGGCTGGATGAAGCTGTCGCGCAACTGGGCGCTGTTCTTCGTCGCCATGGCGATCGCCAATGAAGCCATGCGCAGGTCGATGAGCTTCGACACCTGGCTCGCGGTCAAGGTCTGGGGCGTGACGATCGTCTCGGTGGTTTTCGCCGGCGCCAACATCCCGATGCTGATGCGCCATGGCCTGACGCTGGGCGAGGAAAAGCCGAGCGATGAAATCGGCGAAACCGCCCCGCCGCAGGGCTGATTTCTGCGATCGTTTCGCAATAGGCACAAGCCTCTTTTAATCCGCGCCGGCGAACGCATATGGGAAGCGCGGCGGGCTTGCAGCCTTGCTGCACCGATGAACCTTTCGGCCGCTCCGTCCGTTGAGCGGCCGTCCCCATAACGAACCCGAGGAGTTCCGCCATGGCCTTTGTTCTGCCCGACCTTCCCTATGCCAAGGACGCCTTCGGCGACATCCTGTCGGCCGAAACCTTCGACTATCACCATGGCAAGCACCATAATGCCTATGTGACCAAGGCCAATGAGCTGGTCGCCGCGGATGCGTCGCTCCAGGGCAAGTCGCTGGTCGAGCTGATCGAGTCGTCCAAGGGCGGCCTGTTCAACCAGGTGGGTCAGATCTGGAACCACACTTTCTACTGGCATTCGCTCAGCCCCGAAAAGAAACAGCCGTCGGGCGAGCTGCTGGAAAAGATCAACGACGCCTTTGGTTCGGTCGATGCGCTGATCGACAAGATGAAGGCGGAGGCCGTGGGCCATTTCGCCAGCGGCTGGGCCGCGCTGATCCTGAAGGACGGCAAGCTGGAGGTGACCAGCTATCACGACGCCGACACGCCGGTCGCGCATGAAGGCCACACGCCGTTGCTGATCCTCGATGTATGGGAACATGCCTATTATATCGACTATCGCAACGCGCGCCCCAACTATGCCGAGCGCGTGCTCAAGGAAGCGATCAACTGGGATTTCGCAGCCCAGAATCTGGATGGCCAGGGCGTCAGCCGCGCTGACCAGCCGGCCTGATGTTCAAACGCCGCCCTGCCGCTACGGCAGGGCGGTGCTTTCCCTGCCATTATGCGCAGGATGACAAGATATTCTTAAATATCTGCGGCGATGATCTACCCTCCAGCGCGACGCTAGGAGGGACGGATGGACCTGGACGAGTTACGCCGCCAGCATGCAGCGATCGGCCTCACGGCGCGCGCGCTCGAACAAGCGGTTTCAGAAACATATCAACCCGACGGCGTGGCGAGACTGCGCTGGCAACTGGCGCGACAGCTTATGACGCATGTCGCGTTCGAAGACCGCATCTTTTATCCCACGCTTATAAGATCAGCCGAAGCGCGAACGCGGGACCGGGCCACCATGCTTGAAAGGGAACTTGGCGCACTGGGCGATCGCTTCAAAGCCTACATGACCGACTGGAGCGATGCGCGCATCCGCCGCGAATGGCCGGCATTTTGCGCCGAGACGCGGCCGATCCTCAACATGCTCATGGACCGTATCGGTCAGGAAGACCGCCTGTTTGACACATTGGCGCACGATCGCACGATTCGTCACGGCACCACCGCCCGGTCCGCCTGACCGGGATCAGGCCGCTTCCAGCTGCGCCACGAATTGGTCGGCCGCGCGCTGCAAGGCTTGTGCTGTACGGGACAATCCCGAAGCGGCGCTCGACACGCGATCGGAAAGGCTTTCGGTGCTGCGCGCCATATCGGCCGCTTGCTCCACCTGCTGCGCCATGCGCGTGACGCCTTCGGCCGTATCGCGGGCCGACTCGCCGATGGCGCTGGTCGCATTACGCTGGCTATCGACGGCCTGCTGGATCTCCCCGGCTGCCGCCGCCAACTGCTCGACCACGCGCGCAACGTCGGACAAGGCGCCTTGGGCCACGCCCGCACCCTGATGCGCAGATGTCGCTAGCGATTGAATCTCGCCGGTCGCGCTTGCCGCCTGCCCGGCCAGTTGCTTCACTTCCTGCGCCACGACCGCGAACCCGCGCCCGACCTCTCCTGCGCGGGCGGCCTCGATCGTCGCGTTGAGCGCCAGCAAGTTGGTCCGTGCCGCGATTTGCGTGATCGAATCGGCAAAGCTGGTGATGGACGCGGTGCGGCTTTCCATGTCCCGGACAGCATCGTGCCCGGCGCCTGACACGCGCTTTGCGTCGCTGCCAAGGGTTGCCTGCTGTGCCGCTGCCGTGGCGATGGCGGTGATGGACTGGGACAATTGCTCGATACGGCCGGCCAGTTCCGCCGCGCGATCCGACGACCGCTCGGCCGCCGCCACGGTTTCGTCCGTCCCCGCGCTCGCGCGCCGCGCCAGTTCGTTGAGCGCTCGCGCCGACTCGTCCAGTTCGCGGGTCGCACCGCTGACCGCGCCCACGACATCCGCAATCGACTGGCGAAAGGCCTTAACCAGCGCCAGCGTTTCCGCGCGCCTTTCCGTGGTGAGCCGCGCGCGCTCCTGCTCGCGTTCGGCGCGCATGGCGTCCTCGCGCAGAGCCGCTTCATGGCTCGCCGCCATGGCGCGTTCAGCGGCGGTTCGCCCCGCCTCCGCGGCATCGGCCAACTGCGCCGCCGCGTTCGCGTGGCTATCAAGCGCGAGCAACTGGGACCGCAGACGCACCGCCAGATAGCACAGTACCGCAGCCTGCAAACTGACCGCCAGGCCGTGAACCGCGACACGCTGCACATCGCCGCGCCCCAGAAACACCCACTCGGGCGCGATGAAGTTGAGCGCAAGATGGTGCAACGCCGTCAGCCCCGCCGACAGCAGGATCGGCCGCCAATCATAGAGCAGCGCCAATCCTGCCAGCGCCACGAAGAAGAACATATGCGCGTCCATCTGCCACCGGTGCCCGGACAGCAGGAAGACGCCAAGCGCCGGCTGAACCGTCGCCAGAGTGCTCATCATCAGGCGAACGACCGCATCTTGACGATGGCGCAGGACCATGATGGTGGGCATAACATTCACCAGCGCCGATACCAGCAGCACCTGCGCCCCATCGCCTAGGCCAAGCCCGAGCGAAAGCAGCCCCAAGGCACCGCTCCAGATCCAGCTGCCCAGCAACAGGATCTGCAATCCCTGAAGCCGCAAGCGGCTCAGACTATCGATCGCCCGCATCAGCCGATCTCTCCGCAACCGCCTGCGCGCGCCGAGAGCACCAGCACGCCGCTGTGCAGCAAGGGCTGTATCAGGCGAGCGCGTTCACCTTCGATAAGAAGACTATGCCCCGGCCCCGCGCCCACCAGCCTTGCCCCATGGGCAATGGCAACCGAAGCGAGCGCGGCGCGACCAGCGGTGGTTACAGGGACCAGCGCCATCCGGCCCGATGGGGGCGGCATGACATACAGAAACATCAGCCCAAAAAGGCCAAGGCCGCATTGCAGGAAAACAGGCGCGCTACGCCCTAATCGAGCAGGAATCGTCATACCGTCGCGATAAGGGCGGATGGTAAGGATGTGATTAACGATTCGCTGCGGCAGACAGCCCTAATTCCCGCGCCAGCATGTCCAAATCAGCCTTTGGGCGCACCAGCAACCAGTCACGACTGTCGGCGCCATTTACGACGGTAACAGCGTTTTTCGGGCATATGCCGAGGCAATTCACCTCGACGATTCCCGCTGCGGCCTTGCGCCCTTTTTTCAACGATAAATGCCGGCGCAATGCCTTGGCCAAATGCTCGTCGCCATCCGGGCCAAATCCGCCGTCAACCTTCTTGGAGCATTTGCGGCAGATCAGCACCGCCTGCTGCCAGTTTGATCGGATATGATCCTTCAATCCGCTGCCTTTCAGTCCGCCGCCGCGCGCGGTTTCCAGGTCCGGCGCTCCTCGGCGGCGCGCAGTACCTCATACGCGGCCTGTATGGCCTGAAACCGCACCGCAGCCTCGGCATCGCCCGGCTTCACATCCGGGTGATTTTCCTTCGCCAGCCGTCGCCAGCTTTTCTTGACCGTCTCGAAGCTCGCATCGTCCTCAAGCTCCAGTGCCTTGAGGGCATGGAGTTCGTCGCGCGACCGGCTGCCATCGCCCGGCCCGCCCCAGCCATGATAGGCGCTGGACTGAAAACCGCTGGCGTCGCGGCGCTCCGCCCGCTCGCGCTGTTCGCGCTCTTCCTGGTCCAGCCCCTGAAAATAATCCCAGTTCCGGTTATATTCCGCGGCGTGATCGAAACAGAAATACCAGCGTTCCGGGCTGTTGGGGGATTTGGGCGCCGGACACTCCCCCGGCTTTTCGCAGCCATGGCGATCGCATAACCGCACCTGCTGCGCCTCGCGCGCCGCGCCATAGCTGCGCCACCGGGGAAATCCCCAGTCATTGGATCGACCTTGTTTCGCCATCACTGCAAACTAGGGAATATGCGCACTGAATACCAGTGCGGGCCGTCATCACGGGTTAACGAAGTGAATAGTGCCCACGCTGCCGCCACAGCCCAGCGCGCCATCGGGGCGATAGGTCTGTTCATACTTCGCTCGCGACATCAGCGCCACGCCATTGGGGCTGAACACGATCGGCGGATAAGCGGCAATCACCCGCGCATTCAGCACTTTGCCGTCGGCCGACACATCATGCTGAACCCGCGTCCAGCCCTCGATGCCCAGACGCACCATGTCGGTGGGATAGTCGTTGCTGGATACATTGACCCCGCGAAGCATGGGCTGCGCATCGACGATAGAACATTGCTGTTCGGTCAGCCCGGTCGCCTGGTAATCCGCCCGCGCCCCGGCAAAATCTTTTGCCGCTGCCCGTACCGAAGCCCGCCGCATCAACGCCGCAACCCGCAGGGGATCATCCTGCGCCAACCGTGAATCGGCGATGATGCCATCCAGTATCGCCGGGTCCCGTCGCCGGCGCCGCGATTGCGGCCGGTCATAGTTCAGCAATTGGGCGCGCGCAAAGGCGGCGGGATCAGCGGCATAGGCATTGGCGTCCAGTTCGTCAGAGCCGGTCCTGCGCGACAGCCAATCCGCCCACAGCCGCACCGATGCCGGGGCGCCCGCCGCGTCCAGCAGGGATCGCAATTGCGCCTTGTACGCCTCCGCCGTCGCGCCGGTGACCAGCGGATTTTCCAGCAGGTCCGACAGCAGCATGGCCTGCGCCAGCGGATTGGTCGCGCTTGCGCGTCGCCGTTCAAGTTCGGCCACCAGCATCGCGCGCCGCTGCGCTTCCGATCCGGCGTCCGCCAGATAGGGCTGGACGCCCCGGCTCTCGACCCAGTCGCGAAACGCCGCGCGCGCGCCGTCGGCGAGCGATGGTCCGCCTTCGCTGGTCGAACAGCGCAGTTCCAGGCGCGTCACCAGCCGGAACAGCCAGGGAATTTGCGCGACCTCTTCTGGACGCCAGGTCCAGTTCTGCACCGCGCGCGCAAACGTCAGCGGCATGGCGCCAGGACGCGACCCGTATATCGGCCGGGCGTAGCTGATCGTCCCATCATCGGCGATGCCGAACTCGACCACCGCCATATCGTCAGGCTTGATGCCGTCTTCGCCGCAAATGGGCAAAGCCATGTCGGCGCCCAGACCGAAGTCCTGTTTCTCCATGCGCCCCGCACCGGTGTAGAGCAGATATTGCTGCGCCTTGTCCCGGTGCCCGGCCAGCAGCGCGGCGATGGAGGCGTTGGATCGCGCGACCAGATCGTCATAATTGACCTTGCGCGATAAGCCGCCTTCGGCCGCGACCGTCCTGGCGAACGCCTGCTCCGCCTCGGCAAAACGCCCCAGATTAAGGAGCGGCTGCCCGCGCATGGACGCGGCATAGCCGGCGACCGATTTGTCGCCCTTGGCGCTTTGCTCGATCAGCGCCGCTGCAGCATCGGCATCGGCCAACGCGCGGTTCGCATCGATGAACGTGCCGGCCTGCGCCTTGCCCAGCAGGCTGGCGATGCGTTCGGACGGGTCGATCGCGACCGCCAGCGAGCGATCATAATAATCGAATGCCGCTTCGTAGTCGAGGTCGTGCAATTCCAGCCGCCCAAGCGTGCGCAGGGCCTGTCCACGATCGATATCCAGGCTGCGGTCATCCATCGGCAGGGCCGCCAGCGCCTGTTCCAGCAGCGGTCGCGCTTCCTTCCAGCGGCGCATTTCCCCCAGCGCCATGCCCCGGCGCAGTCGCACGATGGCCAGGCTGCGCGGATTCTTGACCCGCTGCTCCAGGGTCGCCAGCATCGCGGCGGCGGCGGCATGATCGCCCTTGCCCGTGGCAGCGGCGGCGGCATCGAAAATTTGCTGCACGCTTTGCGTCGGCTGCTCCTGCGCCTGCGCCGTTCCGGCCGCCAGCACGCACGCCAGCGCCCAACCCCCTAACTTCATCGCCACCCCCGTTTGGTCCATGGCCCATGCAGCATGAAAAGACAGGAAAATCAAATGCCAGAGGGCCTGTAAGCCGGGTTCTGTCCACCTTCTTGCGAAGGATGGGCGACCATTCCTCTAGGGAACGGATTGCTCCGTTCCTCCAGCAACCAACCCGGGCGGTCTCGGCCGAAATCTGCCTAGCAGCATGACGCTGCGCGCCGCCCCTATTCGGTCTTGCTTCCGGTGGGGTTTACCGTGCCGTCTTGCGTTGCCGCAGACGCGGTGCGCTCTTACCGCACCCTTTCAATTTCGCTGGGCCTAGGCCTTAGCGACCTGCTTTCTGTTGCACTGTCCCTTGGATCGCTCCAGCCGGCCGTTAGCCGGCACCGTCATTTCGTGAAGCCCGGACTTTCCTCGCCGTGGAAGTTACCCGCCACGCCGCGGCCGCCCGGCCCTCTGGCGTCCAGCGCCCTAGCGCGCTTTTCCTGCTCCGTCACCTGGCTATTCGTCACCGCGCGGCTTTGGCAGCAACAGCGCCAGCAAAATCGCCCGGCATTCGCCATCGATCACCCCGTCGATCAGTTCGGGGCGGAACCGGCGTTGAAAGGCGATGACCGCGGCTCGCGGCTCGGCGATGTCATAGCCGAACCGCTCCAGCGCCAGCAGAAAGGCGCTGTCGGTCCAGAGTGGGTCCATCAAATTGCGGGTCGGGCGCGGCAGGGCCAGGCGCAGCCGCGCCAACTGCCCCCAGGGGAAGAGTTCGCCGGGGTCCTGCTTGCGCGCCGGGGCGACATC
Source organism: Sphingobium sp. UBA5915 (assembly GCF_002431195.1). Taxonomy (NCBI): domain Bacteria; kingdom Pseudomonadati; phylum Pseudomonadota; class Alphaproteobacteria; order Sphingomonadales; family Sphingobiaceae; genus Sphingobium; species Sphingobium sp. UBA5915. The sequence goes on from NZ_DJDV01000084.1 coordinate 28,143, forward strand.
GCTATGCCCGACAATGTTGCCTCGGGTGATGCCATGGCGCTGAACGATGTCGTGGATCAACGGAATAAGCGCGCCGATCTGCGCCTGCGGAAAGGGCCGATAGCCCCATTCATGGCCCGGATTGACGATCTCTATGCCGATGCTGGCGGAATTGACGTCGTTGATGCCGCGCCAATGCGACCGGCCAGCATGCCAGGCGCGCTTTGCCTCCTCGACCATGCGGATGATCTGCCCGTCTTCGCACACGACATAATGCGCCGATACTTTCGATTCAGGGCTGGCGAGCCAGGCGACCGCGCTCTGCGCGTCCCGCATACCGGTATAATGCAGCACCAGCATCGACACCGGCGACGTGCGCTCGTCGAAATTGGGCGACGGCGTCTCGATCATCGGCACATCGGTCATCGGGAAAGGCCAGTCACGTCCACAATTTGCTCATCGCGCCCTTCCGGCCGGTCGAACGGAAATTCGCCCGCGCCGACCATGACGCAGTCCTGCGATGCAATCAAGTGTGGCCGGCAGTGCGCCCGGGGAATCAGCCCGCGCGCCGCATCCTGGCGACATGCTGCGTGGTCACGGCCGTCTGCCGCGCATAGCCGCCGCGAAAATCGCCATGGGCGATGAAATCGTCCCCCTGCCCGATGACCGTTTCGCCGGCGCCCAGCAGCAGCACGGATCCGGAATGGCTGTGGCGGCCCAGCAGCGTCAAAACCGTCTTGCGCCGTTCAGGCGTGAAATAGAGGAGGACATTGCGGCACAGCAGCAGGTCATATTCCCCGGTCGGTTCGCGCGGGTCGAACAGATTATCCTGACGGAAACTGATCATCCGCCGCAATTCCGGGCTGGCCCGCCAGTCATCGCCATGCGGTTCGAACCATTTGACCAGATCGCCGATCGCCAGCCCGCGCTGCACATCCATCTGCGAATAGATGCCCGACGTGGCCTGCTCGATCGCGCGGCCGGAAATATCGGTCGCCAGTATCTCGATCTGCCATCCATTCCAGCGCGACCAGCCATTGCGCAACTGGATCGCCAGCGAATAGGCTTCCTGACCCGTCGAACAGCCGGCGCTCCAGATCCGCAGCACGCGGTTGGCGCGCGTTTCATGCAGATGCGGCAATATCTGGGTTTGCAGCATATCGAACAGTTGAAGGTCGCGGAAGAAGCTGCTTTCATTATTGAGCAGCGCCTCCACTACGGCCTTTTCCAGCATGACATCGGCCTTGCGCAACAGCCGCGCCGTCAATGCGTCAATATCCGCCAGCCCATGATCGCGGAGCACCGGACGCAGTGCCGTTTCCATCCGCCAGGCGCGCCCTTCCGACAGCGTCTGCCCCGTTCGGGACTCCAGCAAGGCGGTCAGGATGCGCGACGCGCCCTGTTGCGTATCGGCCCCACCCATCGTCATCAAGCCACTACCTTTCCGCGACGTGCTACGAACGCCATCATCTCTCCGGGCGCCATCATCGCGCAGGTCAGGCCTTCGCCAGCGACGGATCCTGGCATGCCCCACACGACGCTGCTCGCCTCATCCTGCGCCACGACCCATCCGCCGGCGGCAACGATATCGCGCGCGCCCACCGTACCGTCGCGCCCCATGCCGGTAAGCACTATCCCCGCCGCGCCCGCGCCAAAGGCCTGAGCCATGCTGGCGAACATCGGATCGACGCCCGGCAGATTGCCCGCCGGCGTGCGTTCAGGATTCAACTGGATGGTGACGCGCCTGTGCAACCCCTTGCGCAATTGCAGATTGGCGTCGCCCGGCGCGACGTAAATAGTGTCCGGCGCGAGTAGATCGCCGGTTTCGGCAACCTTGACGCGCAGGCTGGTCATCCGCGCCAGTTGCTGCGCGAAATAGACAGTGAAGCTCAAGGGCAAATGCTGCGTCAGCAGGATTGGCACGCCCAGCGGTGCGTCCAGCCCGTCCAGCAACTGGCTCAGTGCATGGATGCCGCCAGTCGACGCCCCGATTCCCAGACAGGCGAGTGGCTGGGTCGCATTCTGGCTGGCCGGGTACGCAGGAGGCTTTGATGCAGGCGGCGGCATATCCTGCGCGTCATCATCGAAAAGGCGGTTCAGCCGTTCGACCAGCGCATGGGGGAATTGCTCGCCAAAGCTCCCGCTTCCGGGCTTCGACAAAATATCGCTCGCGCCCAGCGCCAGCGCCTCAACCGCCGCCGCGCTGCCTTCCTCGCACTTGCCCGACAGGATTGCGACCTTGACGCCAGCGCCTGCCTGCAAAATCGCGGGCAGCGCCGCCAGGCCGCTCTGGCCAGGCAATTCGATGTCCAGCAGGATCAGGTCGACGCTATTTTCCGACAGGAAAGCAAGCGCCTGCTCGGCGCTGCTGCTCTTGTTGACCACGACGAACCGGTCATTGCCGTTCAGGATGCGCTCTATCACCGTGCGCACGACGACCGAATCATCGACGACCAGCGTGCGGATCGGCTTCGACACATGGCTGGGACTGGTCATGATCGGCGCACTGGGCATCGCGAAACTTCCTGAACGAATGACGAAAGTGAAACAGGGCTCCTTCGAAACGGCATCAGGACCGCGTTGCTAGATGATCCCCACGATCGACAATTTGCTTTCCAGCGTTTCCCGATCGAACGGCTTCATCACATATTCGTCGGCCCCGGCATCCACCGCTGCCTTGATGTGGCTGATGCCGTTTTCCGTGGTGCAAAAAATGATCTTGGGCCGAGCGGTCATCTTGGCGCTGGACAGGGCCTGGAGGAATTCCATACCGCTCATGATCGGCATGTTCCAGTCGAGCAACACGACGTCTGGCGCAGCGGCTTCGCACTGGGTCAGCGCATCCTGGCCGTCCACCGCTTCGCTTACAGACAGATCGAGCGATTCCAATATATGACGGGCCACCTTGCGGATAACCTTCGAATCGTCGACGACGAGGCAGTTTTTCATGGAGCGTCCCTTTGATACGTGCATCCCGTTGACCGGGATTTAGTCAGCAAAAGCGAGTATTTGGTAAATATTCGCAAAAAGCTTGTTGCCTGCGCGACGTCAGGCCGCCTGCGCGGCCGATGCCCCATCGATGAATGCGGGTAATGATACCAGCAGCCACGGGTGGCCGTCATGCTCCACGACCGCGCTGGCATAGGGCGACCAGGATGGGTCAAGCTGCCCCCGCAACGGCGCCGCCCCTTCGGGCACGCGGCATATGTCCAATACGCTGTCCAGCATCAGCCCATAGCTGTGGCCGCTGATATCGGCGATGATCGCCAGCCCGCGCCGGTCGGACGGCGTCGGCAGCCCGTGCACGATCGCAGCGACATCGACGATGGTGAGCACCCGGCTGCGCAATGCCGACAAGCCCGCGACATGCGCGCCCATGCCGGGCACCGGGGAAATATCGGTCAATTTCACCACAGCCTCGACTTCGCTGGCTTCCACCGCGACGCGCGTGCCGGCCAGGATCGCGAACAGATAGAGATTGTCCATGCCCCTTACCCCTGCCTTCCGCCGATAGCCGCCATCAGCGCATCCTGGTCGTAGCGATAGATGCTGCCGTCCTGCGGCCCCGCCGCGCGCGGCGAGGCGCGCAGCTGCACGACGCGGCAGCCCAGCATCTCACCGGCCTGCGCCGTATCCGGGCCATTGCACAATATGATGTCGCGCGGGTCGACCGGCGCTTCGGCCGGCAGGCCCAGGGTCACGTCATGGCCGGCCTGCCGCAGCAGGGGCGCCAATATCTCCCGTGTCCACCCGTCCTCGCTTTCCACCAGGATGCAGCGTCCCTGACGCGCCGGATCAGGCCGCTCCTGCGGCAGGGACGCGAACAAGGCAAAGGGGCTCAGCACCTCCAGATGCTCGCCATCGACGACGGATACGCCGCTCAGCAAGCCGTGCAGGGCGACCATGTCGGGCACCAGTGGCATCTGCACGATGTCCAGCACCGCAGCCACCGGATAGCAGGTTTCCTGCTCGCCGTCGCGCAGCCGCAGCGCGCAGACCTTGTCACCGGCAAATGTGCTATAGCCATTCACGACCGTGATCAGTCGCCCATCGAGCCGGACGAAAGCCTGGCCGCCGGATCGTCCGAACAGGCTTGTGTCGATATCCTCGACTCGCTCGATCAGCGACAATTTGAGCAGGCGGCGCTCCCCTGACAATTCCTCGAAGCGCAACGCGGCCACCATCTCGACGCCGGCGGCTTCGCTTTCCTCTTCCTGCCTGCGCGCAGCATCATCCTCGACGACGTCAGGCAGGCGCGCCACGCTGGCCAGGCCGGCCGCATCCAGCAGCAGCATCGGCCGGCCATTGTCCGGCAGGGTCATGCCAGCATAGACGCCGCTCGCCATCACCAGGGGAGACGCGGGGCGAATCACCAGTTCCTCGTGATTGTCCACGGCGGCGACGCCCAGGGCAAACGGCATGCCAGTGCTCGACCGCACCACCATGATCGCCCGCGGCACGCGCTGCGGCTCCTTTTCCATCCCCAACACCGCTTCGAGATCCACCATCGAATGGCGCACCGCGCGGATCGTCGCGATCTTGGCGCCGCCGACTTCGCTGATCTGAAGCATGTCGTTATTGTCATGCAGGATTTCGACCACGGCCGCGCGGGGGATCGCGAAATGCTGGCCCCCTGCGCGCACGATCAGACCTGGAATGATGGTGAGCGTCAGCGGCACGCGCAGCGTGATGCACAACCCCTGACCCGGATGATTCTCCAGCGAAATGAGACCGCCGATCCGTTCGACATTGGCGCGGACAACGTCCATGCCGACGCCCCGCCCGGAAATCGCCGTCACCTGCTGGGCGGTCGACAGCCCCGCCATGAAGATGAGGTCGAGCTTTTCCTGCTCGGTCATCCGCGCGGCGGCGTCAGCCGTCAGTCGACCTGCGGCGATGGCCTTATCCACCAGCCTGCCCGTGTCGATCCCCGCGCCATCATCGCTGATCATGATGACGATCTGGTTGCCCGATTGGCGCGCTTCGACGCGCAGACGTCCAGCCTCCGGCTTGCCGGCCGCGCGGCGGCGTTCGGGCGTCTCGATGCCATGGTCGATGCTGTTGCGCACGATATGGGTGAGCGGGTCGACGACCATCTCCACCATCTCGCGATCCATTTCGACATCGCCGCCTTCGAGCGTCAGGTCGATGCGTTTGCCAAGGTCCCGTCCCAGGTCGCGAACCATGCGCGGGATCGCGGCGAACAGACGATCGACGCGTTGCATTCGCGTCTTGGAGATGACGTCGCGCATGTCAGCGACGCAGGTCGACAGGCGTTCAAACACGGTATCCAGCTCGGCGTCGTTGCTCCGCTCCCGCAATTTGCGCGACATTTCGTTACGTGCCAGCACCATGTCGGACACGCCGTTCATCAGTTGGTCGATCAGGCTCAAGGGCAGGCGGATGGTGCGCGGAGCCGCCTGCGGCGCTTGGGCGCGCGCGACGGAAGCTGGCGCAGCCGCGCCTTGAGCGGCATCGGCGGCCGGGGCTTCGAGAGCGCCGGCATCGGGCCGCGCATGCAGCGCCGCGATCAGATAATCGTCATTTTCATTGGGCAAAGCGGCCCCCATGGCGACCGCCTCTGTCAATTCGCCGATCCGGTCCATCAGGCCAAGGACCGCGCTCACCGTCGCCGGATCGGGCTGCCGTTCGCCCGCGCGGATGTCGGCCAGCACATCTTCGGCCGCGTGGCTCAATCGCTCGAACCTGGGCAGGTTGAGGAAGCCGCAGCTGCCCTTGACCGTATGGAAAAAGCGGAAGATCGCGTCCAGCCGGTCGCGATCCGATGGATCAGCCTCCCAGGCGACGACCTCACCCGCCAGAGCCTCCAGCGTCTCCTGCGTTTCTGAAATGAATTCCTGAAGTAGTTCGTCCATGCCCCTGGCCCTGATGGCTGCGCGCCAGGGCACCATGGCGGGGCGTGGTTAAGGCTGCGTTAAAACCGCGACGACACGAAAAAGGGCGCCACGGCAAGCCGCGGCGCCCCTTCGAAACTCGATCGGGCAGCGATTACTGCTGCTTTTCCACCGCGTCCTCGGCTTCGTCGCCGGCTTCACGCGTGGCGTCGGCCTTGTTCTCCAGACGATCGGCTGCATTTTCAGCCGCCATTTCAGCGTTGCCCGACAGGTTGTCGGCCATGGCTTCCATATTGTCAGCCTGGTTGTCGAGCGCATCCGCCTGATTTTCGTAAGCATTCTCGACCTGGTTTTCCTTGGCGGAATCGCACGCGGCGAGCGCGACAAGGCTGGCAAGGCCAAGGACAGTGACGAAGGTTTTCACGGCGTTATTCTCCTGTTGTGCCCCCGGGGGCTGACGTCTCTGGGCAAGGCGTCAGGCTGCCATGGCAACCCCTCACCCTGACGGCGATCAACCGGTCGCATGCCGGATGGTTCCCGCCGCCAACTCGTTTCGTCGCATAAACGATTATTTTTTCAAGGAGTCGCGGATCTCGCGCAGCAAAATAATATCTTCGGGCGTGGGCGGCGGCGGCGCGGCTTCCTGCTTTGCCTCTTCCTTGTGCGTCAGGCGATTGACGGCCTTGACCATCAGGAAGATGATGAAGGCCAGGATCAGGAAATTGACCAGCACGGTCAGAAATTCGCCCCAGCCGAACATGGCTATGCCCGCCGCCTTCAGGTCGGCATAGCTGGCCGGATTGCCGTTGAAGCTTTCCGGGATGGGCCCCAATCGCACGAAATAGCGCGAAAAATCCGCTCCGCCAAAGACATAGCCGACGACCGGCATGATCAGGTCGTCGGTCAGCGACTTGGTGATGGTGGCGAACGCGCCGCCGATGATCACGCCGACCGCCAGGTCCATGACGTTGCCGCGATTGATGAAGGTCTTGAATTCGGACATCAGCCCCATGTGCATATCCCTTTGCAGTGACGATGATGAAGTGAGGATGGCCCGTTGCGCCGCGCAGGACAACGTCCTATTTCCACGATCGAAACAAAGCCGAGGATGTTCCATGTCGCTGCTGCGCCGCCTTTCTTCCGTCCTGCTGCCGATTTTCGGTGCGCTGGCCCTTTCCGCCTGCGGCATCAACAGCGTGCCCACAGCGGAGGAGGAAGCGAAAGCCAAATGGGCCGACGTGCAGGCGCAATATCAGCGCCGCGCCAATCTGGTCGGCAATCTCGTCGCTACGGTGAAGGCGGCGGGCAAGCAGGAACAGGATACGCTGGTCCGTGTAACGGAGGCGCGCGCCAAGGCGACGTCGGTGCAAGTCAATGCGGAAGATCTGTCCGATCCCGCCAAGGTCGCCCAGTTCCAGGCCGCGCAGGCGCAACTGAGCCAGGGCTTGGGGCGCTTGCTCGCGAGCGTCGAGGCCTATCCCGATCTCAAGACCAATGAGAATTTCCTGCAATTGCAGTCGCAACTCGAAGGCACCGAAAATCGCATCGCCGTCGCCATCCGCGACTATAATGGCGCGGTTCAGGCCTATAATACGCGCATCCGCACCTTCCCCGACGCGATCGGCGCGAAGCTGATCCACGGCGCCAAGCCCATGACGCCGTTCGAAGCGACCACGCCTGGCGCGGAAGAAGCGCCCAAGGTCGATTTCGGCAACTGACCAGGACGTGCATTTCGCCCCGCCCAGCCCCACGCCCCTGCACCCGTTCGGCCTGAGCCTGTCGAAGGTTCGTCCTTTTGCCGCGGATCGGCGGGTCCAGGTGCATGCGCTGTTCCTGCTCCTCGCTGTCCTTCTGCTCGCTCTGGCATCTGCGGCGCAGGCGCAGACCTTCCCCAAATTCGATGACAAGGGCGTGGTCGACGCCGCCAATATCCTGACGCCGCAGCAGGAACAGGCGCTGAGCCAGAAACTGATCGCGCAGAAACAGGCCAGCGGCCGATCTCTGGTCGTTGCGACCATTCCTGATCTTCAGGGCTATGACATCGCCGACTATGGCTATCGCCTGGGCCGTGCCTGGGGCATTGGCGACAAGGACAGCAATGGCGCACTGCTGATCGTTGCGCCGGCGGAGCGCAAGCTGCGGATCGAGGTCGGCTATGGCCTTGAAGGCATCCTGACCGACGCGCTGTCCTCGCAGATCATCCGCACCGTCATCGCCCCGCGTTTCAAGGCCGGGGACATGGCGGGCGGCATCGACGCTGGCGTCGACGCCATAACCACGCTGCTCGCGCTCCCCCCCGATCAGGCGCGGGCGCAGGCGGCCAAGGCGGAAGCAGCCGCGCGCGACGGCAAGGACAGCGGGGGCGGCATCATCGGTTTCTGGATCATCCTGTTCGTCGTCTTCTTCATCCTGCTGCCGATGCTGTCGCGGGCGCGCGGCGGCCGGCGTTATCGACGTGGCGGCAGCGCGCCCGTCGTCATCTGGGGCCCGGGGCTAGGGTCCGGCTGGGGGTCGGGCTCGGGCAGTTCGGGTTGGGGCAGCGGCGGTGGCGGAGGCTGGGGCGGCGGCGGCTTTTCGGGCGGCGGCAGCTTCGGCGGCGGCGGCGCGTCGGGGGACTGGTGATGCAGCTTCATCTGACCCAGGCCGACCATGCGCTCGTGTCCGCCGCCGTGGCAGAGGCGGAGGCCCATACCTCTGGCGAGATCGTCACCATCGTCGCCCGCCGGTCCGACAGCTATCATGACGTGGGTTTGAGCTGGGCGGCGGCGGCGGTGTTCATCGCCCTGGCGCTGATGGCCGCCTTTCCCGCCCAGCTGCGCGCCTTCCTGTCGACGCTGCTGCTCGATTGGGAGCATGAACTGGCGGACTGGAAGCTGCTGACGGGGCTGCTCGGCCTGCTGATCCTTAAGTTCCTTATCGTGCGGTATCTTCTGGCGATCATGCCGCTGCGGATGCTGGTGACGCCCAAAGCGACCAAAGCCCGCCGCGTGCGCCGCCGCGCGATCCTCCTCTTCCGGACCGCCGCCGAAGCGCGCACGCGCGGCCGCACCGGCGTGCTCCTCTATATCAGCCTGGACGAACATCGCGCCGAACTGGTGGCCGACCGGGCCATCAACGAAAAAGTGTCGCCCGATGCGTGGGGCGATGCGATGGCGACGCTGGTCGATGCGCTGCGGCAGGATCGCGCCGGCGAAGGGCTGGCCGCGGCCGTGACCCAGGTCGGCGCCGTCCTTGCGCTCCATTTTCCGCGCGCGACCGATGATATCAACGAACTTCCCGACAGGCTGATCGAACTATGACCGACCCGGACCGCGACCTGCCCGAAGAGATCATGTGGGCGGGCCGCTTCATCACCGCCAAGACGCGCGGAAAATGGGAATATGTCTCCCGGGCGCGCGGCATCCACGCCGCCGTCATCCTGGCGATCGACGAAGCCCCTGACGGGCGGCACGTCCTACTGGTCGACCAATATCGCGTGCCGCTAGGCCGGCGCTGCATCGAATTGCCCGCGGGCCTTGTCGGCGATGAGCAGGCCGGCGAAGACGCGAGCCTGGCCGCCGCGCGCGAACTGGAGGAAGAAACCGGCTATCGCCCCGAACGGCTGGAACGGCTGGGCGACTTCAGCGCCTCGCCGGGCATGGTGTCCGAAGGTTTCACCCTGTTCCGCGCCCATGGCCTGACAAAGACCGGCGCGGGCGGCGGCGTCGCCGAAGAGGACATTCTCGTCCATCGGGTGCCGCTCGACCGCATCGCCGATCATGTCGCCGACTGGCGCGCACAGGGCTATGCGATGGACGTGAAGCTGCTGCTGCTTCTGGGAGCCGGCATGGTCGCGTGAGGACGCGCCCTCACGGCACCCGATACCAGTCCGCGACCCGGTCCAACGCCAGCGTCAGCACCAGCTTGCCAGCGCGGCTGGGCCAGCAGAGCGCCTTTTCCGCCGCAGCCAGCCCTTCGCCCGCGCAAGCGACGCGCCAGAGAATGTCGGCCAGCCCCGGCCCCGCCGCCCGGATCGCGCCATCGAACCGTTCGCGCGCTGCCATTTGCGCCAGCGTGGGATCAGCGGGCCGGCTTGGCCCTCGCCGCCCGCCATCCCGCGCCGCCGCGTCCCAGCGCATCGTGACCCGCGCACCCAGCCCCGCCCGCTCCCAGTCGTTTCGCAACATATCGCCCGCAACGAAATGCCGCTCGCTCAGCCGCCCGCGCGACCGCAGCCAGGCGAGCGGCGATTCGCCCAAATGCACCAGCACCGATTGGCGAACCCCCTCAGGATCCTCAATCATCTGTTGGACATGGCTGGCCATCGACATCTCCCTCGCTTCGGACTTCAAGGCGATTGGACTTGCCATGGGGGATAACCTGTAGGAAAGGGGAAACCAAATAGGTTATACGGAACAGTGCCATGATCACCCGCATCCGTGAAGTCCGCAAGGCGAAGGGGCTGACGCTCGCACAGGTCGGCGCGCTCTGCGATCCGCCGACCACGGCGCAAACCATCGGGCGGCTGGAAACCGGCACCCGCACGGTTTCGGTCAATTGGCTCAACCGCATCGCCTTGGCTCTGGGCATCACCAGCGCCGAACTGGTCGCCCTGCCGGGCCACAGCGAAATCGCCGTGGCGGCATTGCTGGGCCCCGACGGCGTGCGCGCCCCGACCCGGCCGCTCGCTTTCCCCCCGCCGATCGCGTCCGATGGCATGGTCGGCGTGCATGTCGGCGCCAGTATCGGCGATTATCGCGCCGGCGACGCGATCTGGTGCCGCCGCATCGCCCCGCCGGACTATGGCGCGGCGCTCAATCGCGACATATTGCTGCCGCGCCCAGCGGGCCGTTTCCTGTTCGGTCGCCTGATCGGGCGCGAAGGCGACCGGTTGCAGCTCCTCCCGCTTGGTTCCGGCACGCGCCAGCTGGTCGTCACCGATCCGCCCTGGGCGGCGGTTGCCGAACAGCTCGTCCGACGTCTCTAGCCAATTGGTCGCTCCGCGCTTAACCATGTATCAAAGCTGTGCATCCAAAGAGGGGTCATGACACTCAACGTCCTTACGCTCTCGACCCTCTTTCCGGACATGAGCCGCCCCAATTTCGGCGTCTTCGTCGAACGCCAGGCGCGCGAGCTGGCCAGCCGCCCGCAAGCGGACGTGACCGTCATCGCGCCGGTGGGCATCCCAATCTGGCCCTTTTCGCTCGCCCCCGGCTATGCCGCCTTGCGCGCACTGCCGCGCAAGGAACGCTGGCGCGAAGTCACCGTCTATCGCCCGGTCTTCCGCACCATCCCGAAAATTGGCGGCCGCACCAATGTCGGCGCGATGACGCGCGCCATCCTGCCGCTGGTGCGCCGCCTGCACGCACAGCGTCCCTTCGACGTCATCGACGCCAGCTTCTTCTTTCCCGACGGCCCGGTCGCCCGTCGCCTGTCAAAGGCGCTGGGCATCCCCTATTCGGTCAAGGCGCGCGGCGCGGACATTCATCATTGGGGCACGCAGCCCGCGACGCGCAAGCTGGTGCGCCAGGCGGCTGATGACGCGGCCGGCCTGCTCGCCGTATCTGACGCAATGCGCCGGTCGATGGCGCGCATGGGCATCGATGCCGACAAAATCCGCGTCCATTATACCGGGGTCGATCTCGACACGTTCGAACTCACCGATCGGCAGGCGGCGAAGGCTGCGCTGGATTTCAACGGCCCTGTCGTGCTGAGCGTCGGCGCGCTGATCCCGCGCAAGGGGCAAGACCTGCTGGTGCGCGCATTGCCGCATTTGCCCGACGTGACGCTGCTGCTCGCGGGCCAGGGTCAATATCGCCGCACGCTCGAAACGCTGGCGCAGGAATTGGGTGTCGAGCGGCGGATCGGATTTCTGGGTTCAGTCCCCCACCACAAGCTGCCACGCATTTTCGCAGCAGCGGACGTAATGGCGCTGGTGTCCGAATCAGAAGGCCTGGCCAATGCCTGGGTCGAATCGCTTGCTTGCGGCACGCCCATCGTCATCAGCGATGTGGGCGGCGCGCGCGAATTGCTCGACCGGGCGGAAGCGGGCCGGATCGTGGAGCGCGATCCCGAAGCCATTGCCGCCGCCATACGCGCGATCCTCGACAATCCACCGGCGCAGGCCGCCGTCCGCGAATCCGCGCTGCGCTTTACCTGGCAGGCCAATGGCGACGCGCTGCTCGCGCATCTTCAGTCCATCGCCGCGTCCGACGACAGCTGAAGCGGCAATAATCGCGCCCGCCCGTCCGGCGTCGGGAACCGCCCGTCATCGAACGGCACCTCACCCCAGCGCCAGGGCGTGAGTTCGGCATAGGCCGGGTTGGAAATGGGCGCATGCCGCTTGAGGTTCAGCACCCGTTCGCCGATGTTGCCATAAGCGGTCAGCCGCACATGCTCGCGGTAAATATCCGCCGGCCGCTCATAATGAAAGGCGTCGCCCCATCCCATCGCCTGCGCGATCCGGGTCATCATCCACCAGCCGGATCGCACCTCGCCCGGCAGGTCGAACAGACGGCGCTGCCGGCTCACCAGCCGATCAAGCGCGGTCATCGTCCCGTCCTGCTCTATCCCGACCGGAGCTGGCAGCAGCGCGGTCCACCCGTCCGCCGCCGCGTCCGCGCACGTGCTGGCGCGGATCGACAGGGTGACGCCCGACCGCGCCTGCGCCAGCCAGTCCATAGCACCTGCTTCGTCGCCAATGCTGATCAGCGCGCGCACAGCCCCGTCGCGGATCGCCTGCAACAGCGCCTCGCCCTCCAGCCCAGGCGCCTGCGCCATGGTGCGCGCGCCCCAGAAACGTTGCGCATCGACAATGCTGTCGGGCGTAAAATCCCGATGCGCCGCCAAAGTGTCGGCCAGGCACCCAACCTCGCGCGCGCCCATCCCATTCGCCGCCCGCCCCAGCGCGAACGGCCCCGCGCCCGGCCGGGCGATCCGCCCTGTCACCAGATGCAGGTTCAGGATCGCAGTGGAGATCGCCGCATCCTCTGCGCTGAACAGCGACAAGACGCGATCCTGCGATGCCCACAGATCATAGAAATCGCGCACGCCTTGCGGCGACAGCCCGCATGTCCGCGCTACCGACCAGATGTCATGGCCGGGGCGCAGCGATTGCCAGAAATCGGGCGGGGCCAGTGCAGGCGGGCGCCCATCCGCCTGACCCATGTCGGCATCATGGACATGCAACAGCAATCCGCGCAGCAAGGGCGCGATGGCCTTTTGCGCCACGGGCAAGTGCAGATCCACGTCCAGCCCGGCCCCGGCCCCGGCCGGCGCGACGAGCACGAGGCGCACGCCGCTTTCCGCTCGCATGGCCTGCACCCGGTCGAATAGCACGGGATGATCCGTCACCAGTGCGTCACCGATCATCAGGATCAGGCCTGCGCTGCCGATATCCTCAAAACTCGCCGGCATGACGTCCTCGCCAAAGGCCGCGCGGTGCAACCGATCGATCGCGCCGCGCCAGGGCGCATGGATATGCGCGGACCCGAAAAAGCCCTTCATCAGCTTGTTGGCGACATAATAATCCTCGGTCGGCATCCCGCCACCGACATGCAGCGCCACGCTGCCCGGACCATGGCGCAACAACACCGCCGCCAGCCGCCGCGCCAGCAGCGCGATCGTCCGCTCCCAGCCCTGCCTGCGCCCCTCCACCAGCGGATGTAGCAATCGCCCGTCGAGCGCGCAGCCATCGCGCAGCCGTTTCGCCTTCGCGCACAGCAATCCGCCATTGGCCGGATGCGCCGAATCACCCTCCAGGTGCAGGCTGCGTTCCTCGCCGGTCACGGCGCGAATACCGCAGCCCACGGCACATTCCCCACACAGGCTTCGCACAATGGCCATGGTCAGGCGGTATCGCTGCGGCGAACGGTCATGGCCCGGGTCCTAGCCGATGCCGCGCCCGGACAAAAGTGGAGGCGCCTGCCTTGCTTTCGGCCCCCGCATCGACACAGTGCGCGCATGTCGAATCCCTTGCTCCGTATCCTCGCGCTTCTTGCGCTGCTGATCGCTCCCCTTTCGCCCGCCGCTGCGCAGGAGCGCGGGCCGCTGCTACTGGCCGCCGCGAGCATGCAGGAGGCGATGACCGCCGCGGCTGATGCCTGGGCCGCGCGCGGCCATCCGCGCCCCGTCCTCTCCTTTGCAGGGTCCTCCGCGCTCGCGCGACAGATCCGCGCCGGTGCCCCCGCCGACCTGTTCCTGTCCGCCGACGAAGACTGGATGGACGATGTGGAAAAGGCCGGCTTCGTGAAGCGCGGCACGCGCGCGGACCTTGCCGGCAACCGGCTGGTCCTCATCCGCCCGGCCGGCAGGCGCGTGTCGCTGCGTATCGGCCGCAACATGCCGATCGCACGTACGCTGGGCAAAGGCCGGCTCGCCATGGCCAACCCCGACAGCGTGCCCGCCGGCAAATATGGTAAGGCGGCACTGACCGCGCTGGGCGTCTGGCCTTCGGTCGCACCCAAGGTCGCACGCGCCGATAATGTACGCGCCGCGCTGGCGCTGGTGGAACGCGGCGCGACGCCGCTCGGCATCGTCTATGCAACCGACGCGCGCGCCGGCAATGGCGTGTCGATCGTCGGCGCCTTCCCCACCGGCAGCCATCCGCCGATCCGCTATCCGCTGGCGCGCCTGGCCGGCAGTCGGCACCGGGATGCGGAGGCTTTCCGCCGCTTCCTCCTGTCCCCGACCGGCCACGCGATCCTCGCGCGCTATGGGTTCAGCGCACCGTAAGCCTTATTTCTGGCAGGAGATGATGGCGGCGATCACCGCCAGCGTTTCCTGCGGGTCGCGCACGCGCACCGTGTCCAGGCCCAGTTGCTTGGCGGGATAATCATTGCCGCCCGGAAAGATGGCGTCGCCAATGAACATCATCGCGTCCAGCGCGATCCCGCTGGCATCGCGCAATTTGCGCAGGCCATAGGCCTTGTCCACGCCCTCGCGCGTGATGTCGATGGACGTCGCACCGCCCATGTTGATCGACAGGCCGGGCAGGCGCTGGCGCAAATCGGCCTGAATGAGCTTTCGCTTGGCGAAGTCCGGGTCCCATGATTCCTTGGCGTGAATGGGTGCCTGCTGGCCCAGCGCGGAAAAGGTGATCTGGCTGCCACGGTCCTCGATCCGCTCGCCCCAAGTCTGCTCGGGCACGAACCCGGTCGCGGCCAGCGCCGCGTCGAACGCGGCTAATATCTTCGCCTTCTGCGCGGCGTCGAACAATTCGGCATAGACGGCCGACCAGCCATCCGCGCCATGCGTATACAGCTTGGTCCCCGTCGTCGGCATCAGCCACAGGCGCGATCGATCGGCGTGCGCCGGCAGGCGGCTCGCCACCTGCTTGTCGAATTGCGGCCAGTCGCCGCCCGAAATGACCGCAACATGCGCGACGGTCAGCAGGTCGGCCAGCGCCTGGGCCATATCCGATTCCAGCGGCTGCTTGCTCAGCGCCAGGGTTCCATCAAGGTCGAAGGCAATCAGAGATTTCATGGCGCTGTCCCATCCAAACGGGCCTATCGTCGCGGGCGCGCTACACCAGCGCGCCGATGCAGTGCAACCGCGCTAACCATGGTTGCGCTTGCTTGACGCGCGAACGGCAATCGCCCAACCACCGGCGATGGATTTTACCCTGTCACCGCAGGACTGGACGGTCATCGGCCTGTCGTTGAAGGTCAGCCTGGTCGCGGTCGCTGTCATGTTGCCGATTGCCTTCGCACTCGCCTGGATATTGGCGCGCTGGCGCTTTCCGGGCAAGCTGCTGCTTGACGCGCTGGTGCATCTGCCTCTGGTCGTGCCGCCGGTCGTCACCGGCTGGCTGCTGTTGCTGCTGTTCGGCATCAACGGCCCGATCGGCAGCCGGCTCGATCAATGGTTCGGCGTCACCTTGTTGTTTCGCTGGACCGGGGCGGCGCTGGCCGCTGCGATCATGGCGATGCCGCTGATGGTGCGCGCGATGCGCTTGTCGATTGAATCGGTCGATCGGCGGCTGGAACAGGCGGCGCAGACGTTGGGCGCTTCGCCGCTGCGCCGCTTCCTGTCCATTTCGCTGCCGCTATCCTTGCCGGGCATCTTTGCCGGCGCGATGCTGGGCTTCGCGCGGTCGATCGGGGAATTCGGTGCGACTATCACCTTCGTATCCGACATTCCCGGCGAAACCCGCACCTTGCCCATCGCCATCTATGCGGCGCTTCAGGTGCCCGGCGCCGAAGCCGCCGTGAGCCGCTTTGCGATCATTTCCGTGCTGCTGTCGTTGGGCGCGCTTTTGATCTCGGAACTGCTCGCCCGCCGCGCGACGCAGGGACGCATGCCCCATGTCCTTTGACCTGCGCCTGCGCCGCCGTCTGGGCGACCGCACCATCGCGCTCGACTGCATCGCCGACGCGCGCCTGATCGCGCTGACCGGCCCATCGGGCGTTGGCAAGACCAGCATCCTCAACATGGTCGCCGGCCTGCTCGCCCCCGATGAAGGCCATATCCGCATCGATGGCGAAACCTTGTTCGACAGCGCGAGCGGCATCGACCGGCCAGCCGCAGACCGCCATTCCGGCTATCTGTTTCAGGACCTGCGCCTGTTTCCGCATATGCGCGTGGATCGAAACCTGCGCTACGGTCGCCGTCCGGGCGGCGCGCTGTCGGAAGAGGACGTGCTGGCTTTTCTGGGCATCGGCCACCTGCTCCACCGCATGCCGTCCACTCTGTCGGGTGGCGAAGCGCAGCGCGTCGCCATCGGCCGCGCCCTCCTCTCCGCCCCCCGCTTCCTGCTGATGGACGAACCGCTGACGGGGGTCGATCGCGCTCGCCGCGCGGAAATATTGCACCTGATCGAACGCGTGCGCGACGAATTGCGCCTGCCCATTCTCTATGTGACGCATGATCTGCGCGAAGCGGAACGGCTGGCCGACCGCATCGTCGAAATGCCCGAAGGATGAGGTCGCCAGCACAAAAACACCGTGACAGCGCCCCTTTTGCCCGCCATCAGGATCGCATTTTGAACGGATCTACCCCCTCTTGAACCACGCGGACGAAAAGAACGAATCTAAAGCGTCCCCCGAAGCGGCGCTTGCCGCTCGCCTCGACGCCATTGAGGCCAGGCTTGCGGATAGCAGCAGTCGGCTCGATCAGGTGCAGCATCTGGTTGAGTTGGTCCTCGCGGAAACCCTATCACGCCGGCTTGACGGCGCACCCGGGTCTGATCCGGCCATCCAATGGTCGGCAGCGGGCTTCCCTGTGCTTCCCCGCAATGTCCCGGTTTATTTCGGGTCCGGCACGAAAACGTGCGAGCCCGATCCCGACGTATACCTTGCAAGCGGCTGGCATGTGCGCGAACCTTGGGGCGTATGGGGCAGCAATTCTATCCACGCATTGCGCTTCGCGCTCGATCGCTGGCATGGCGGCTATGTAACGGTTAGTCTCTCTTTATTCTGCTTTCTGGCAGACGGCATGGACCGCCCCCAAGTCGATATAAGCGCCAACGGCTATTTTCTGGGATCTCATCAGCTTGACGCAGTGCACCGGGTTGTCCGGTTGCGTCTCCCCCCTTCCTGTATCGGTAATGGAGATATTCTGTTCCAGTTCCAGCATGAGGCGCCTGTCAGCCCAGCATCTCACGGCATCGTGGTCGATCCGCGTATGCTGGGAGTCGGCCTTGTCATGCTGTCCGCAGGCTAGAGGATAAAAAGACGCACTGTTCGAGGCGTATCGCAATTGCGAATAGCGCGACTTTGCGGCAAGTGCGAAGTCCGGTCGACATATATATACCGCTTGGACGAAGCGGATCTTCATATCATCCCTGCGTCCATCGGTGGCGCGCGGATCAGCTAGGGAGCGAAAGAGAAGGCACATGGCCAATCTGATCATTACCGGGGGCGCAGGCTTTATCGGCGCGAATTTCGTCCGCCACTGGCGCAAGGTGTCGCCCAATGACGGGATCGTCGTGCTCGACGCCCTGACCTATGCGGGCAACCCCGCCAACATTGCAGACGTACCGGACGTTTCCCTGGTCGAAGGCGACATCTGCGACACCGCGCTTGTGTCGCAACTCATTGCCGATCACGATGTCGACACCATCGTCCACTTTGCCGCCGAAAGCCATGTCGACCGTTCGATCACGGGCCCCGACGCCTTCGTCACCACCAATGTCATCGGCACCCACAGCCTCCTGAAAGCCGCCAAAGCCGCCTGGCTCGACAAGGGCACCGGCCGGCCCCACCGTTTCCATCATGTCTCGACCGACGAAGTCTATGGCACGCTGGAACTCGATGATCCCGCGTTCAGCGAATCCACGCCTTATGCTCCCAATTCGCCTTATTCCGCGTCGAAGGCGGGGTCGGACCATCTGGTACGCGCCTATCACCACACCTATGGCCTGGAAACGACGACCAGCAATTGCTCGAACAATTATGGTCCCTACCAGTTTCCCGAAAAGCTGATCCCGCTCTTCACGCTCAATGCGCTGTCGGGCAAGAATCTGCCCATCTATGGCGACGGCATGAATATCCGCGACTGGCTGCATGTCGAAGATCATTGCATCGGCATCGAACTGATCATGCGCAAGGGCCGGATCGGAGAGACCTATAATGTCGGCGGCGGGCAGGAACTGCCCAATATCGAGGTTATCAAGGAAATCTGTCGCGGCGTTGACGAGGCCTTTGCGCGCAATCCCGCACTCGCGTCGGTATTCCCCGATGCGCCGGCCGCCCACGGCCGCCCGTCGGCCGAACTCATGACCTATGTGCAGGACCGCAAGGGCCATGATCGCCGCTACGCGATCGACGAAACGAAGATCCGCAGCGAACTGGGCTATGAACCTTCGCGCGATTTCCCACAGGGCTTTGCCGATACGCTCAACTGGTTCCTGGACAATCAGGACTGGTGGCGTCCTCTGGTGGCGCGCGCCGCCCTGGCTGGCTGATCCTTCAATCGCCGGGCAGGCCACGCAGGACCATCGATGACGCTCGATATCATTCTTCCCATTTATCGAAACGTCGACATGGTCCGGGCCTGCCTGGACTCCCTTGTCCGGAATCTCGACGAGATCCGCGATCACAATCCTCGACTGATCGCGATCAACGATTCGCCCGATGATCAGGCGGTCGATGCCTATCTGCGTCAATGTCATGCCGAAGGCCTGATCGACGTCCACATCCGCAATCCCGAAAACCTCGGCTTCGTGCGGAGCGTCAACAAAGGATTGGCGATGGCGCGCCGCGACCGGCGTGCTGCCCTGCTCGTCAACAGCGACACGCTGACCTATCCCGGCACATTGTCGGAAATGCTGGCCGTGCTGCATGCCGACCCGCAGATCGGCTTCGTCTGTCCGCGCTCCAACAATGCCGCGCTAGCGACCTTTCCGCCCGCGCCGCATAATTTGTCAGGCATCGCGACGACGCCGGAAATCTGCCATATCGCCTGGGAATCGGTACACCGGCACCTTCCCCGCTACAGCTTCGCGCCGACCGCCGTTGGCTTCTATTTGCTCATTTCAAGGCAGGTGGTCGCCAATTTCGGCTATCTCGATGAGGATTTCGGCGTTGGCTATGAGGAGGAAAATGACCTCGTCATGCGGGCGGGCAAGGTCGGCTTTCGCGCCGTGCTCGCCAATCACGCCTTCGCTTATCATGCCGGTTCAGCCTCCTTCAAGCTGCACGACATTGACTATAAGGGCCAGCAACAGGCCAATCTGCGCATGATCGATGCGCGCCATCCTGAATTCCTGCCCCTGGTCTGGGCGCATGAAGCATCGGCTGAATATCGCGCGATCGCCCAGATGGCGAACCTCGTGCCGACTGTCGACAGCAAGCTCAAGATCGCGCTCAATCTGCTCAGCGTCGGCCATCATCACAATGGCACCAACGAACTCATCATGAACTTCATCCGCTGGTTTGATCGCCAGCCGCAGGACGGGTTCGAACTGCATATCATCTGCAAACGGTCCGTCGCAGAATTCCATGGCATCGACCGCCTGGACCATGTGCGGCTGCGTACCGATGTGACGCCGGGCTATGCCGTGTCGATCTTCTTTGGCCAGCCCTTCGAACTCGACCAGATCAGCGTCATGGAGCATCTCGCCCCGGTCAATATCTATGGCATGCTCGACGTCATTGCGCTCGACTGCGGCAATCTGCGCGCCGACAATGACGTGCAGACCCTCTGGTCCTATGTAGCCCGCAACGCCAACGGCCTCTTCTTCATCAGCCGTTTTTCGCAAGAAACATTCCGGCATCGCTTTCCCCGGCGCTTTGGCGCGCAGGTCCATACCCGCCTTCTGCCTACCCGCCCCTCGGCCTACGCGGCGCGCTATGAAGGACTGGAACTGCGCCGCGACCATGCGCTGGTGCTCGGCAATCATTTCGCGCACAAGGCATCAAGCGCATCTGCCCGTATCCTAGGCGAAGCCATCCCCAGCCTGTCGGTCCTTGTCATGGGCAAGGGCGGCGATGACATGCCCTCCAACGTGCGCCAACTTCACGCCGGCGTCATTCCCGACGTCGAGATGAACGAGATTTTCGCGTCCAGCAGCGTCATCATCCTGCCTTCTTATTATGAGGGCTTCGGTCTGTCGGTGATGCACGCGCTGGCGCTCGGCAAGCCGGTGGTCGCCCGCGACATCCCTGCCACGCGCGAAATCCTCGCGACCTTCAGCGCGGTGGAGGGCGTCTTTCTCTATTTCAACGACAGCGACCTGCCCGACGCCGTGCGCCAGGCCGTCGAATGCGAACAGGCGCGCGTTGTGGAACAGGACGGGGCTGACTGGGACGACTGGTCGCGCGACCTCTTCGCCTTCGCCACCGGCTTGCTCGACCGGTCCGACATTTGCGACCAATTGATCGCCCGGATTGAAGATGGCGACATGCTCCGCCGCCACAGCGCAGCCAAGGACGGCACGGCGCCTTCTGGCGCAAGTGGCGGTCCGGTCGCGCTCAATCTCGCGCCGGCCGCGACGGTCGATCTGCCGGCCATTCTTGCGCTCGACGGTGATGCCTTCATTGAGGCCTTCTATATCCAGATACTGGGCCGTCGTGCCGATCCCGCCGGCCTCGACCATCATCGCGCCCTCATCGCCAACGGCATGACCAAGGAAGACATGCTGCGCGCCATCATGGACTCGCCCGAGTTCAAGGACCGTCGCGCGACCATCACCGTGATCGGCGCCGACCGCCTCGACAAGAAAGCCAAACGGCGACGCAAGCTGCTGTCGCTGGGCTGAAGCCGTCGCGATTAGGCGCTCCTGCACCAGCCCAAACAAAGCACTTGACCACCCGCCTGCCGCCGCCTATCTGCGGCCTCCCGAGCGGGAAACCGCTTACGATCGGTGCCCGATCGTCTAAAGGTAAGACTACGGACTCTGACTCCGTCAATCGAGGTTCGAATCCTCGTCGGGCATCCAGATTTTTCAAGACATTTCAGGCGCTTATGGTGGGCATTCTCCCACTTTGCCCGGCTATTTGGGCCATCCCGCTATAACACGGCTTTCCACCGTTTTCCTCGGTTTTCCGCGTGCTTCCGGCAGCTCCATGGCACATGGATGGCACATAATAAGCCATGTGGCGATGTCCTCTTGCATGAATCCGAACGAGTCGCTTTACCTGACACGATGAGCGAGCCACTGCGTCCCTATGACAGCCACACGGCGCTAACTGAGATGCTCTCCGACCAGCGCTCTAAAGCCTGGGACATCGCGCTGCACGAACGTGAGCAATCAGACAAGATCACCGCCCAAGTGCGATTTGGACTTGTCGCAGCTAATGCGGCTTCCCTCGTTACCGCTTGGAACATTGGCAAGGATATGCCGGGAGTGGATGCTGCTTCATTGGCGTGGTCGTGCGTCGCATTCTTGGCAGGAACAGTATCCGCAGGACTGTCTCTGGTCAGTCAGCAAAATGGTATTCTGGTGAAAGCGGCAGAGTTAGACGCCCGCGCTCAAACTCTCGACACGGCGGTGACTTTGTCAAAACACCCGGCTCGATCGAAGGAGTATCAAGCCCTAGAGGAAACTATGGCGCGCGCCCACGACCACCTTGAGGAAGCGCTGAAAGTTCGCAGTGGGCCAATATGGCTTCAGAATGCGGCAATGGGGTCCTGGCTCGCGGGAGCCCTCATGATCGCGATGCCAGCGCTAGCGGCAGCTTCACCATCCGTGAAAACGGCACTGACCTTCGTCGGGTTCGAAGTTACCAATACCGCCCCTCGCCGCGCCGAAACTGCTCCGACAACTCGCCATCGGTAGGTTCACGACCATAGACCTGCTTGAACGCTCCGACGATCTTGCTTCTCACAGAAGCCGGCATGTCCGACGCCTCCAAGTCATACACGGGCTTTTCAACATCGTTGACCCGCCCGGTGCCAATCCCGAAAATCGTTGTCTCCTTCCGCATGACCACGTTGCGGGTTGCCGCTGTGAACGACTGATACAGCTCTTGCTCTGTTGGCTGCCGCTTGCCGCCCGTCAGTCGCGTCAAATCGTCTTTCATCAAATTATAGACGCGCAGAAACCGCTCATGCTCTTCCGGCTTGCTCCGATTGCTGAGCCCGATCGGGCCGCCATAAAGCGTGATCGTTGACGTGATGTCCGACTGCATACGCGTCGTCTGGCCGGCAGGACCCTCGCGCATGATCTTCGCCTGAGTGACCAAGAACGACTCCATTTCGGCCGGCGTGATCTTGCCGACAAAGGCCCCTAGCCCGACCTTGGCGAATTTCTCCGGCTCCATGATTGACTGAACAGTCAGGGACATTGCCGTAGCGCTGTTTGCAGGGACCGCGGCCGGCTTTGAATTGTGCCGCGCCGCGGCAACATAGCCCTCCAGAGCCTGCGGCTTCAACCGATCGCGGATCGATGGCGGGATTTGCGATATGTCGGTGAAGCCGGCACCAAGCCCCAGAACGATGCGTGAAGCCTCGGCATCTGCATCTTCCTGTTCGCGTCCTATCAGGAGATCGTTCCGCCGCGCGCGCTGTTCAAGCTCAGCCATCGCGCGCTCTTTACGCTCGACCTCCCAGCCCTCATTCCGAGCCAATTGCTCAATTTGCGCGAAACCCTCCTTCAGATCGATCCGCCTGGGCTCATCGCTGGTCGCTCCGCCACCCTTGCCGAGAACGATATGCCAGTGATCGCCGGTCGCATGGGCCGTCTTGCCGCTACCGGTCTCGTCCAATGCCTCCAGCACGCGGAAGCCCGCTTTCTCAAAGCTCTGAACATACTGAGCGAATGTCATCCCCTTGATCGGGGCCACATCGACGGCAGCATGGCTTTTCGTGTGCCACGATTTGGGATTGGCCTTCGACAGCGGATGATCCGGCCCGCGATATGTCGATGTCACGCGCGCCTGCGGGAACAGGGACCGAACGATTGCACCGCCATCGCTGACCGCTTCACCTTTGCCGGGTGCTTCGGGCGAGCCGCCGCGCACGAACGCTGTCGCACGGTCAACGTCAGCAGCGGCAGCGCGCTTATCAAGTGGCCCTTTGAGATCCGCAATGAGTCCAGCGAGATCACCTGCGGTAAATTTGCCTTCGTGCGCTTTGATATAGGCTTCGGCTTGCGTGATTTCGCCGCGCTGGGTCATGCCGCTGGCGATCCGCTTGTGAACGGCAGACTGCCATTTCTCCTTTTCGAAAGAGAGCGTTTCGCTGGACCATCCGTGCCCGGAGGCCATCTCGTCCAGCACCGACAGCCCGTTCGCGACATGAGCGGCGCTGGCCACCGGCGCCCTGCCGGCTTCCGCTTCCGCATCATCGGCAGCTAAAGCCAAGCGAGAGGACCAGGTCCGGTCCCGTTCGACGCTAAATTGCGAGAAATTATGCTGATCGGCCTGGGCGCGTGCGTCGGCGATATAAGGCTTCAACCCCACCGACAGCATGTTGCGAACGCGATCGTTACTGCCAGCGCTCATCGCCTCCTTGCGGAGCGCATCCAATTGCTGGTCAACACCAGCACGAGCATCAAGCGCGGCTTGCCCTTCAAGCTTGACGTAATCCGACAAAATGCCGCGCGCCGCGATGCGATAATCCACAATGCGTCGCTGCTGTTCATTTTGATCGATCGCGTCACGCACCTGCACGACCTGATCGACACTGGCACCAAGCGCCTGTAGGCCCTTACCAAGGGCACCGGCCGCGCCGCCGCCATTATCGGCAGTGCGAAACCTTGCTTGAACAGGAGAGGCGGCAGCAACTCGCGGCTCCCCGTAGGTTTGAATGCGAGGCATCAGCGGCTCCCTATCTGCTTCTTGAGCTGGCCGAACTGTTGCGCGCCGCCGAGTGCAGTAGTGGCGACGCCAAATAGCCCGCCCACCAGCGCTCCCGACGCCGCCTGACGAGAAGCTTGCGCCTCTGAGCGATAATTCGCGCCCTCAATGTCGAAACCGCGAGCCGCGTTGGCTCCCTGATCGATAATGCGCTGCGCATCTTCGCGCCCCAACATGGCGGTATCAGCCTGCAAATCGGCTGCATTGCCAAAGCCTAGGTCCAGCCCACCAGCCGCCATTGCAACACGCTGCTGCCCCTGTAACTGTGCCTGCCGCCGCCAATGGGATTGAAGTTCCTGCCGCGTCGCATCCTGCTGTGTTCGCGCAGCCTCGGCCGCCAGCTTGGCATTCTGATCCGCCACACGGGCCTGATAGTTGGATTGAGCATTAGCCTGGAGTGCGGCGAAACCGGTGCCCGCAGCCGACACAGCCGAGCCGATTAAAGCCAGCGTGGCTACCGGAGCGCACATCTCACCGATCCCCTTCAGAGCTTGCCGCCGTTTCGCTGGACCCGTGCAAGTCCTCCAACGGCGACATATCCTCCAGCTTGCCCGCGCGGCGCAAATTTGCCGCGACGCGCTCATCATCGCGATGGCTGGCGTTCCAGGCCTCCCATTCGATCGCGTCCGTTGGCTCCATCTTCCAGTCCAGGCCGTCCCATTCGATCACGTCCCCACGAGCGATCAACCGGCTGTCGGGAAAGGGCGTCTGCACAACGACCAAGGCGCGCTGGAGGCTCATGCGGCATCCTCCAGATCGGGACAAAGGCTAAGCACCCTATCCCGCAGCTTTCCGTTGGTTTGTTCGACCAGCGCCACGATGCCGCCGATCCGTTCATATTCGAACCGCGCCGTGGCCGGGCGAGTATGCGAAAGGTCGCAACCCTCACGATAGAGCAACGCCGCGAGCAGGTTTATGTCGCGCGTGTCGGACAGGTTCGCGTGGATCAGTGACAGATGGTCCCGGCTGCGCTCTTGCCTGTAGGTTTTGAAAAGGCTGCCGGCGATTGCCTTCAGCCGCGCCCCGGCATCATGGTATTCGGTCACCATCGCGCCCAGCACCTTGGCGGCTTCCTCCATCTTTGCGGCCGATGCGACGCGAGCAGCCAGAAGGCCGTTGAATTCGGCGATGGATTTTTCCTGATCGGCCTTCGCCAGCGCCTCATTGGCAGCGGCAACGCGTCGCTGGGCCTCCTGCCAGGCCGCCTCCAGAGTGCGGCGCTTGGACTTCAGCGCATCAAGCGCGACAAGCGCCTTATCGACATCATCTTGGGTCGCCTCGCCCAGCACCTGCTGATAGCCGGCGCGGTGATGATCGTCCTCCGCAACCCGGATTTGCTCATCGAGCGCAGCGCGCTGCGCGGCATAATCCGCCGCCGAAAATTCCTTTTTGTCCGCCACGTCCAAACTCCTTTTGTGGATCGTCGGAGGCGACGATAGGGTTCAGAGGGACAAGCTTGAATCGACGGGGCAACGTGAGAAGGATTGCTGGGAAATTGTGGCGCATGACAGCGGCCGAGGACAAAGCGATCAGCGAGGGCTTCCCAGCCTTGCCTAAATCCGCCTTCCGACGCGGACCAGATGGCGACGGGATTGCCTATCGGATCGAATCTGACAATGAAGCAATGATGCTGAAGGCTTCATTCCCTTTGGATCTTTAGACTGCGCTTTGGCGTCCTCCCCCCATGCAGATGACACCGCCCGTTCGCCATCGGCGGCTTGCGGCAAGGCTCCCCGTTTCGCCGCTTGGCACCACAGACCGCGCGATCAGTGATAGCGGACATCGAGCACGTCCAGTTCCTTGTAGCGGTCATAATCCCGCGTCGGCATGAAGTGATCGGGATTGAGGTAGCCAGGAACATCAACCGGCATGACCATCTCAGCGAAGGTGCAGGCCAGCGCGTCCGCGTCATCCGGTGAAGGCAGGCCGCGCGCCTTCATGTCTTTTTTGCGTTCGAGCTGGATCGACACCTGGTCAGGACCATAGCCATATTCTGGCCCGGTCAGATCTGCCTCCAAATCATCCTCATCGGGGATCGCCCCCGTCGCCAGCCAGGCACGCATCTTCGTCCAAATTTCCGCGCGCTTGTTGGTGGTTTTGACGCGAACGCCGGTCGCCCAATCCACCTCCCGACCTTTGCCGCCGAAATTGACCTCAAAGACGTTCTGCACCTGAAGCTGGCGCAGGCGGTCAATCACACCGGCACCCATCGCGCCCACGTCCACGAATATCGCTTCAGGATGCCAGCGCCGGGCCTCCAGAGCGATGTCGCCAGCTACCTGCATCGTGTCGGCTCCATGCCACCGCTTCCATTCAATCGATCGGGCATCACGTCCACGGCGGATGGCCAAGGTGGAATGGTCATCGCCAAAGCGGGCAATATCGACGCCAAAGATCAATGGATCGGAGCGCAGAACCTCCCCCGCTTCGCGTTTGCGCGCCTGTTGCACGATTTCCGACGAGATGAACTGCGTCGAGCCGGCACGCGGAAACTGTCCTTTCACGCGCACGCGCACGAAATCGCTATCCTCGCCATAGGTGTCGATCCAGGTCTGAAGCAGCGCCTTGTTGGTTCGCTTCACGTTCCGGCCGTCAACCTGCCGGTGGGTCCATTGGCTGCGAAATCTCCCGGCGATCGTCTCCTTGAAGCGCCCTGTGTTGCGGGTCGGATTGCCATAGGCCAACCACAGGATTTCCGTGTCCGCGTCCGTCAGGCCGCCCGACGCCGTATCCCAAATGGGATCGATGATCGCAGACGCCTCATCGAATAGCAGGATGACGCGCTTGCCGGCGTTGTGGAGGCCCGCGAAGGCTTCGGTGTTGCGTTCGCTCCAGGGAATTGCGTCGATGCGCCATGTCCGCTCATGGCCGGGATCAGCGGCATGAATACTGGTCGCCTCCAGCTTGAACATCTCCCGCAGCACGTCGAATTGCAGGAGCGCATACCATTTCGACAATTCCGGCCAGGTCTTGGTTCGAAGCTGCGTATCCGTGTTGGCCGTGACGACGCCGCGCGTATCTTCCCGCGTCATGATGGCCCACAGGATCAGCCAGGATACCTCAGCGGATTTGCCGATGCCGTGACCCGATGCCGTCGCGTCCTGTATGACCTTGAACGGATCGGCCTGAAGGCTCGCACCGATCGCGCTGAGCTGGTCGCGCTGCCATTGGTCGGGACCATCCTCCTTCGCGAGCGACGTGCCCTCCACGCCCCATGGAAAGGCCCACAGCACGAAGCCCAATGGGTCATGGGTGAAGCGGGCGAGGTCTGCTATGACCTCGCGGCGAATTTCATCTGGTGTCACTGTCGTCACGCTCCTTGTGGAGCGAGGGTAGCGTGATAGGCTGGCGATTGAATCGACCAGGGAAGACCAAATGACGCCCGCCGAAATTGTTGACCGGATGGCTAATCTCAGTCGCACCCTCTATTCTCGCTGCGTAGTCAATTCACGGCCGCTCTGGATCATCTGGCAGTCTTATAATGACCAGAACAACCCGCTTCGCGATCAAGCACTGATCGGCAATGAAGGGGCCAGCGCCATCAACAGGCTGGCTAATTCGGCACTGTACGAAACTATCATGATCGTAACGCGTGCCTTCGATGCTTCCGGTCGCGGTGGCGCACTAAGAAGCGATCGGGCTTCGTTCAAGGTGCTTGCCGAACTCGCGCAACTGCACGGCGTCCGGGACGAAGTGGCGCGCAGGGCATCGGCATGGTTTGAGGATGGTTGGAACGCTGACGAGAATGCGAGAGCTGCGCTAGGTGCGTTAGATCAAATTGACGCTGCCCTGCTGAGGCTTGATGCCGAGGAGCCAAACCGGATCAGACTCATGCGAAACTTTCGCGACCAGTATCTAGCGCATAACCTCGTATTCGACATCGAGCGCGAGCGCCCGATTTTTGGCCATATCACGTCGATGCTTGAAGAAATGACGCTGCTCGTTGAGGCCAGCGAACTAGCTTTATCCGGGGCTAGCATTTTCTGGGACATGCTGGACGAAAATGCCCGGCTCAGCGCCGAAGAGCTATGGCGAACTATTAGGCGCGGAGCAGCAACCGCTTAAAGCCGCACCACCAGATTGCGCACCGACGACGCGTGCCAACGCCCTCCCCGCGCCGTTACGAATCCGCCCTCGTTCAAAGCCTTCGCCAGCGCGCTCAGTGACGTGATCCCGCGAGCCTGCATGTCCTCAATCACCGGTCGCATCTGATCCGCCCTCGCTGCCGCTTCGCTCTTGATGGCATCAACACTGGCAGCATTGCCCTTCCCGGCCCGTCTCAGAGCCGCCGCGCCATTGGGATTGCCAAGCCTCTGCCCGCGCGCCTTAGCCGCCTGTAGGGCTTCCTGAGTTCGCTTTGAGATGGCCTTGCGCTCTGCCTGGGCGACGGCTGCCATGATATGCACCGTCAACTCGTTCGCCTCAGGCATGTCAGCCGCCACGAACTTGACGCCGCTGTCCTGAAGCGCCGCGAGGAACGCGACATTGCGCGACAAGCGATCCAGCTTCGCCACGACCAGCGTTGCGCCCGTCACCTTCGCGCGGTGCAGAGCCATCGCCAACTCAGGGCGATCGGAGCGCTTGCCACTCTCAATCTCGGTGAAAGGCGGCGCGGTAAGCTCCCACCCCCTCGATCGGCATAGGCTCTCCACGGCCTCCCGCTGAGCCTCTAGCCCCAGACCAGAGCGGCCCTGCGCGGCGGTGGATACCCGGTAATAGGCGACGGCTTTCATCGCTTTGCCCTTCCATACAAATCAGCGTTACGAACGTTACGCCATTTTATATGAAATGGGAAGGGTCAAGCTAGTCGGAGTTGCAAGGAAATTGTCTTCTCATCGCCTGTGTAACGAGGGGACCGGAACTCAATGGTTGATATTGTTCGTTGAGCCGAATCCAAGCCAGCACACTGTCTCGGATCATGCGCTGACTGTAGACTTCGGGCAGACAGATAATCGGTTTCTCTTCTCGCGCGGCGGACGTGGCAAGCGAGCCTTCTAAAACTCCGGTGATGAAGGACCAGCAAGACATAGCGATTAGCGGCTCCGCGCTGTCGCACTGCTGCAATAGGGCTTTGCCGTCAAAGCGAGGAGTGTCCGATGCGCTGGCGGGCAGGTTCGATGAACCCATAAGAGCGGCCAATACGATCAAGACCTTGAGCTTCATTTCTCTGCCCCAAGAACGCGCGCGTTGCATGATGAGCGAGCTGGAGCGATAGCTCAACCCCCTGCCCGCCGCCGCGCCTCCTCCAGCATCTTCGCCACCGACGCATCCGACTTGATGTCGACGCCCAGGTCCTGACGAGGACGCCCCCAGCCACGATCCAGCAGAGCCGTCGCCGCAGACACCTTGGCAGCATGAGGCGCTTTTTCGTCCGCTACCATTGCCACCAGACAGTTGACGGCCTCCAGCGTATGCTCCCGCGCAACGTCCGTCAGGGTCCGACCATCCGGCATCACCGTAGGCGATCGTCCCGCAGGATTTCCGCTCTGCCCTTTCTTGAACGTCACAGCTTGCTCCTTCGTTGGTAGCAAGCTGGATAGTGCAGACCAGCATTCGGATTGAATCGACTATATCACCCCACTTGGGCCGGGGACAGGTGACAGGGTCTTATAGACCCTTGTCCCCGCTGTCCCCGTGTCCCCGCTCTGTCCCCAAAAGTGTCCCCGCGTTGTCCCCGCTTGTCCCCGCACCAAGCGCTATCTGGTGGGTAATCCAGACGACATCGCCCCAGACCCCTACAATTCCCTTGGTTTGCAGGCGATCCCGCGCCCGATCAAAAGCCTTGCGCACTGTCTCATAATCTTTGTCCCCGCGCTGTCTCGAAGCGGGGACACCCTTCCGCGCGAAAAACCGTACCCGCCATGCTTCCACGCTCGTGACCTTTGCCACGCTAAACCGGCTGATCTCACCGTCAGGGATGTCAGGGGGGATCGGCGCGCCCTGCTCTGCAATGGTGTCACCAAGCGCATCATAGCCGAGGCGATCACCGCCTCCTAGCTTGCCCACAGCCTGCGCAAAAGGACTGACGATCGGGTTAAGGTTCGCCTCCGTATGCTCAACCACGCAGGACGTGACCGCCTCACCGTCCTCGTCGTCGCCAAGCTCCACCACACCCAGATTGAACAGGAACTTATCCCCTATCTCGCCATCCTTCTGCTTCGTTACCTCCGCACATTTGGTCTTTCCGGCCTCGATCAGAATGACGGTATCGACGCCGCCTTTCAGGCTCCCATGCCCGCGCGGCTCAATGCTCTCGGCATCCTTCGGACGGTGATGCACCGGCATAACCAGACAGTCGAACTCGGACGCGATCCGTTGGCAATTGGCGATATAGGTCGCCATGTCGTCGGTGTTCTCCTTGCCGCCGCCAAACGTTTTGCTCAGCGTGTCGATGATCACCAGCGCCGGCTCCGCCCCTGACTGTTTGGCTGTCATGCGCACCGTTTCGGCCAGGCGTCCGGTGTCCGCGTTTGGGTCCTGCATGTCGATCGGCGTCGGGATCAGGGCGAAGGGGATCGGCCCCTTCAGGTCATGATGGCGGCGGAAAGCCGCTACGCGATTGCGAAGGCCCGCGCCGCCCTCTGCCCCGACATAGACGACGAGCCCCTGCTTTACCCTCCGCGAACACCAATCCCAGCCAAGGGACACATGCAGCGCGACATCAAGAGCGAAAAAGCTCTTTCCGCACCCAGGATGCCCGTAGATCAGCGCCAGACCTTGCGCAGGCAGCAGTCGCTTTATGAGCCACATGCCTTCCAATTGGGGTTGAATGTCCGCGAACCATTCGACCGGCAAAGGCTCCGGATGGCGAACCATCGCGCCAGGAGCGATGGCAGTAGCATCCGCCAAACGCTCCTTGAGCGGCACCGCCTTCATTGCGCCACCCCGCGCAGTTCGTCATTGAAGTCCTTGAAGCCCTCCAGCGGGAAGAACGTTCGCGCGGCCAATCCGCGATCCGCGAAGCCATGGGCAGCAGCAGCGGCGGCAGTGCGTCCAGCATCGTCACCGTCCCCGCCGATCGCAACAGCACGCACGCCGACAGGAAATTGCATCTTGGGCAGCATGGAAGCCCCAGCGGCCACCCACACCGCGCGGCCAAGCTCCTGCATGAGCGTCAGGCCATCCTCCAGCCCCTCGCACACGACCAATTCGGCGGCGGCAGGGGCAAGCCGGACGGCTCCGCCAGCGACGCGACCGAGCGATAGCTTGGGCTTGGCGACGCCTGCCTTTCCCGTGCCGGCCGAATTAAGATAGGTCCGCTGGATGCCGACCACCTTGTTATCGACCGATCCCACACAGGCAATCAGGCAAGGATGTTCAGGCCCGCGCTTGCCATAGCGGAGACGGGCGAACCGGATGCTTGCCGGAATGGGAATGTGGATACCACGGAAGCGCAGATAGCGCTCAGCCTCCGTCCCCTGCACCGACACAGCGTTGCGCCAGATAGCCAGCGCCTCGTCGGTGCGATCCGGGCCAGGCTCAACTTCCCGCGGCATCGCCACATCGACGGAAGGAAGGTTGCCGCCGCAGAGCATTTCAGCCGCCGTCCGAATATCGACATGGTGCGCGCGCTGCACGAAGTCGAGCACGTCGCCGGTCGCGCCGCAGCCGAAGCAGTAGAAGCGCTCGCCGTTGGCAAAGATCGTGAAGGATGGCGAACTGTCATCGTGGAAGGGACAGCAGCCCTTCAATTCGTTGCCGGCCTTGAACAGCTTCACGCTGGCGGCGGCAATCCGGGGCAGCGGATGCGCCGAACGGATCGCCATGACATCGAGCAAGCTCATGCCGCGCCTCCCAATACTGACCAATGCGGGTGGAACACGATCGGCAGGCCCATGCGGACCTCTGGCTGCCTAAAAATATCGAGCAGCGCCTCAAACGACACCGGAGGCGCATCGCCCAGGTCCGCAGCACCAGCGAAAGCCCCATTGAGGCGGGCAATCCATCGCGCCTGAAAGGGATCGGCGCTGTCCTCGACAGGGAAAGCGACCCATGATCTTACCGGGACGGCCGGATGCTGCACCACATCACCCATGATTGCCTCCCGTCGATTCAAACATGGTCGAACTGGCGGCATAGAAGCGGCGTCCACACTCCTTTTCGCAGGCGGCTCCGGTTTCGCGACCGGAGCCGTTTTCGTTCGGCGGCCCATCCGACATCGGCGCCATCATCACGCCACCCGCCGCTCGGCAGCACGCCGCGCGATCCATTCGTCTATCTCATGCTCCAGCCATCCGATCGCGCCGGGGCTCAGTCGGATCGGCGCTGGAAAGTCGTCGCGCTTGCGAAGATGATGGATGGTGACGCGGCAGAGGCCCGTGCGAGCGCAGACCTCCGCCACCCTCAAAACCCGTGATATCTGGTCCGTCATTGTGTCGCTCCATTCAAAAGCGACATTCCCAATAAACAGATTTTCACGGGTTTGAATCGACGCGAACGCTTTTCTAAGCCGCTCAATGACTGCCACCCCCGGCGCATGTCGGATGGTGGATCAGGCTGCATTCCAGCTCGCGCGCCCTCTGCTGAGCATAAGCCTCCGCGTCCCTACGCTCCGGAAATTCCCGCTGCGAAAGAACGGCACGCCCGCGCCAGACCACCACGACCCAGATACGGATGAAATCATGCACATCTACGCGGTGGCCGGATCGAGGCTGGATCGTCTGCGCGAAGGGAAGAATCTCGACCATGCGTCATGCCTCCCCGACGATGGACGCCAGCAAGAACTTTAGCTCGCCATTATCATCGCCGTCGCGCTCGATGATCATCCGCAGCTTATGCGCGATGATCTCCGGGTCGCGGGATGGATAGGACACGATGGCCTTGATTGTGGCGGTGTGCGCACGGCACACGGCGTCATATTCATCGCTGAATTTATGAAGGCCAGTTTTAGCCCTACACTCTTCTTCGATCCGTTCCCGCCGCTCGCGCATTATCGCGTGATAAGCATTATAGTCACGGATTCCCGCTTCGGTTCGCTCGTCCCCAGTCTCGCTTTCCGGACGCGCCTCAATGAAGATGTAAGGCCGTCCGGACTTTTCGTCCCATTCAGCCTGCCATGCGTCCATCGCTTCCTTCCGAGCGTCGTAGAAGCGGCCATAGGCGGCATCTTGCGCATCAATGATCTTATCGGATGCGGCGGCGGCTTTCCGTTCGTCCGCAAGCAGCGCCAGCCAGTCCGGATGTCGGGTCGCCGGTAGGGACGCAATCGTTGGTGCAGCGATGACAGCGGGTGCCAAGGCTAGCGCAGCCATGAATTTGCGACGATCCGTCATGCCACAGCCCTCCGCTTGCTGGCGAAAAAGGCCTCGTCAGCGGCCAATGCCGTCACCCATTCGATGGGCCACCTGGCTTCATCGATCGACAGTTGCTTGGCCAGTGCCCGCTTCATTCTGACGTGTTCACGTCTGCTAGCTGGGGTGAGCACCAGGCGCTCAACAGCCTCAAAGGCTTCGAACTTTAGATTTGCGCTGTCTGATTGGCTGTTGTCGCCAAAAAACGAGTTGTGCAGCCGCGCCCAGTGCTGGGCATCTCGTTGACAAATAGCCGCATTGGCGAGGAACCAGCGCTCGCGCCACTGCGGGTAGAGCTCTTTCCGAGTTTCGGCTTCGAGCGCGCGATGTTCCGTCGCGGGGAGCGGGGCGAGCAGCTTTTCGATGAAGGCGCTGGTCATCGTCACGCCCTCCCGCTGAACTGCTCGGCTTCCGCCTCCAGCAGATCATCCCAGTAATCGATATCCCGGCCGTTGCCGTGTGCGATCAGATATTTGACCGCGAAGGCAGAGGCATCCGGCGACGGGCACTCCATCAGCGCTTTCTCGGCAGCCAAGCGCTCATCGCCCAAACGCTCCAGATGATCCCACATGGCGCTGGTTATGGGCTTCGCAGCCTTCCGCCATGCCGCCTGATCATTTTTGTCGATGCCGACGAAGAACGGTTCGATGACGCCTTGATCGTAGGCATCTTCAGCCGCCTGAGCCTCTCTGTAGGCAGAGAGCAGCGCACTCCAGCGCTCGCTGACGGCGGCGGGGCATGTCTCGGCTGGTGCAGCATATGCCAGGGTCGGCAGGCTGATTGAAAGCGCTGCGAGCGCGCGGATTGCGTCGCGCCGTGAAGGCGCTATATTGCGTCCAATCATTGTTGGTTCCTTCCATGATGATAAGGTCGGGGATGACGGCGGCAACCGTCACCTCGACCGCCTTGCTTCACTTCACATCGACACCCACTCCGGTGCGATCCACGATCCGCCACCCGCGCGTCATGCGAAGGCCCGAAGCCCAGCCGCGTGCCCGCTTGTGCGTCGGAAATTCGGCGTCCAGTTCCTCGCCTTCCACAGGGGGGATCACCTTCACGTCAAAGCCTGCACCAAACGGCTCATAGGTGATTTCAATGATGCGCTCAGCCATTGGCCGCGTCCGAACGGAATGCAGCGTCCAGCTCTGACTTGCGGAAAAACATGGTCCGCCCCTTTCGGATTACAGGCAGCACGCCGCGTTCAACCATGTGATACACTTGGCGCTGGGTCAGGCCGGAATATGTGGCCGCACCCTTAGCCCCCATGACGAGGTCTTCAGAAAGCATTTGCGAACCCTCCTGGAATTTCGCTAGATGACATGAGCAACAATAGTGAGAAGATTTGCTCAACCATGTACCTATTTGTTCCCGCAGTTCCGCGCAAGGGGGTTGAGAAATATTTCTCAACTTTAGGCCCCGCGTGATGCGAACAATGAGTCTCGGACAGGTCGAGGCCACCTTGGCGATCATTCATGATATCGCCAGCGACCGTCGCAG
This sequence comes from Sphingobium sp. UBA5915, assembly GCF_002431195.1. NCBI lineage: Bacteria > Pseudomonadati > Pseudomonadota > Alphaproteobacteria > Sphingomonadales > Sphingobiaceae > Sphingobium > Sphingobium sp. UBA5915. Next base: position 62,982 of record NZ_DJDV01000084.1, read on the forward strand.
TGCTCTGCAAGCGCGGATCAAGAATTTCCTGAAGCTCGGTTTTCCGGCTGATGTTGCGGCTGGACGGGGGAAGGCTGCCGCATTCGACACTGAAAGCGTGATGCAAATGATATTTGCGTTCGAACTTGTTCAGTGTGGCCTTCCTCCTTCGACCATTGTGTCGATCATCAGTGCGAACTGGAGGAACATGCTTCCCGCCATCATTTTTGCAGGTACACCTTCGCAACATCGCACCGGCGGCGACGAGCGCTGGCCCGATCAAAAGCTTTTCTTTTGTATAGCACCCGAGGCACTGCACGAACTTACCGGTAAATCCGACGATGTGGCAGTCTATCGCGGAAGCGTAGAAGTCTTGCATCTCACCGAACTGCAGGGACGCCTGTACGATTCATCGGAGGAGCGTCCCGTTGGAAGCTTTGCGCGATCCATCGTCTTGAATGTGCCGTTCAAGGTTTTATCCGCGATGCTAATTCTTAAGGGCGTGAAGCACGACATGGCATATGCGAGCATAATCGACGACCTGAATAATGCTCTCCAGCGGTACTATGACCAGCATCCGCAAACGTAGCTGGACCGCCCCGGACGGCACCGAAAAGTCCGGCTGGCAGGTCGATTATGTCGACAGCGCCGGCAAGCGCCGCCGCAAGCAGTTCGCCCGCAAGAAAGAGGCGGAAAGCTGGATAACCACCGCCGCCTATCAGGTGCAGCAGGGCACCCACACGCCCGACAGCCAATCCATCACGATCGCAAAGGCGGCAGACCTATGGATCAAGCGCGGCGAGCGCGAGAAGCTGGAGGCGTCCACCCTCGCGGCCTACGGTCAGCATGTCCGGCTACACATCGCGCCCCTGTGCGGCGACCGGAAGCTGTCCCAGGTGACACGTCCGATGGTAGAAGGCTGGCGCGACACCTGGTTGGAAAAGCTCTCCAGGCCCATGGCGACGCGCGTGCTGCGCTCCCTGTCCGCCATCGTGTCGGAAGCCCAGAGCCGGGGCTATGTCGCCCAGAACGTCGCCGCTGGCGTCAGGGTGCGCCGTGCGAAGCGTGAGAAGCCCAAGGTAGCAATCCCGACCAAGACGGAGCTGCAAGCCATCCTGAAGGCCGCTAGCGCCTCCAAAGAGCCGATGGCGCATCCTCTGGCCCTCATGGCCATCTTTGCCGGTTTGCGCGCCTCAGAACTGCGCGGCCTGCCTTGGCGCTGCATCGACTTCGCCGCCGCCACAGTCACGGTCGATCAACGTGCCGACCTCAAGAATGTGATCGGTCCACCGAAATCCGAAGCGGGCTACCGAACCATTCCCCTGCCCCCGTCCGCCGTCGCCGCGCTCAAGATCTGGAAGCTGGCCTGCCCACCGTCGAATGATGAGTTGGTGTTTCCCTCGATCGCCAACCGCGTGATGAGCCACCGCTACATGAATCTGACGATCATGGGCGCGGTCCAGATTGCGGCCGGTGTCTGCGATCCGATGGTGAAAGACGGCAAGCCAGCGCTCGACCAGGATGAGCAGCCGGTGATGGTCCAGCGCTATTCCCTTCACGACTTCCGCCACGCCGCCGCCTCGCTCTGGATTGAGCAGCGGGTAAGCCCCAAGCGCGTGCAAGCATGGATGGGCCACAGCTCCATACAGGTGACGTTCGACACCTATGGGCATCTGTTCGACCAGGCCGATCAGGACGGTGCCGTCGCTTTGGCGATCGAGCGAGAACTCGCGCCAACCCGGCACCTTGACGACGCGCGGACCTAGCTTCGTTGCACAAATGTCAATTGACTATCGCCCCACGACCCACCACTTTGGTGGAGCCCTAAAGCGGGTTCACCGAACTTTAAGTCGGATCCTGCTATCTCCCAGGGCGAAAGGACCAAATATGAAGCCAGAACCCATCCTATCCGTCCAAGTTGCGGTTGAGTGGGATGACGAGGCGGGCGTCTGGGTGGCAACCAGCGACGATGTGCCCGGCTTGACCGCAGAGCATGCAGATTTTCGCGCTCTTCAAGGCATTGTGCTGGAATTAATTCCAGTGCTGCTTGTCGAAAATGATATGCTGCCGGATCTCCATGGGCAACAGCAGTTGCCGGTGCACATTGCGGCCAGCGCATTGGCCAAGGGCAAGGCACTCGTTGCCGCCTGATGGCAGACTACCGCCGCGATCTCATCAAAATCCTGAAAGCAAGTGGCTGCGAGTTTGTGCGCCAAGCAAACGGCAGCCATGAGCTCTGGCAAAGCCCCATTTCGGGCAAAAGATTTGTCGTGCAGCACGATCTGCGATCACGGAAGTCAGCTAACAACATCTTGAAGCAAGCGGGCATCGACGAGGCATTTTGACCCTCGTGAGGGCTGGCGTCTGAGCCAACTTGGCACATGGATGGCACATGGAAGCTGAAGACACCGCTATTCTGCGGCACAACCACGCTCTCTGACTCCGTCAATTGAGGTTCGAATCCTCATCGGGCATCCAGATCTCCCTCCTCCTGACATCCAGGCGCTTGGCTGCGGTATCCATGCGCCCGCGTCATCCCGCCGGCGGCCGTCGATCAGACCGCTGAGCGCGCGACCGGGCGCGTCTCTGACACATCGGCAAAGGACTCAACGACGCTTCCCGCCGCTATCTTCCGTTCGGCCCTGCGAACAGGCATGACGAGAAGGTCGAAATAGGAGCGCGGCGGCCGCACATCCTCGAGTCCCACTACAGGATGTTCGTCCGGCGCAGGAAAATGGGCGGTGCCGAACAGTTGATCCCAGATCGAAAAGACGGGCGCGAAATTCTTGTCGAAATGCCGCGTCTCGACACTGTGATGGATGCGGTGGAACCTGTTATCGACCAGCAGCCAGCGCAACGGCCCGACATGAAGCCGGGTCGACGCATGGATGAAGAAATTCCAGAAAGCGACCATGACAATGGCCAACGCCGGCACGGCGACGCCTTTCAGTCCCAGTAGGCTGAAGGGCAGGATTTTGAAGAAGAATTGGCAGATCAACTGCACCGGGTGCGCATAAGTATGGGCTGCATGTGGCTGCGTGGGCGCATGATGCACGGCGTGGAACGACCACAAGAAGCGGTGTTCGAACCGGTGTTCCCAATAATTGCAAAAGTCCCAGAGCAGGATAAGCGTCGCCAGCAGCAACCAGTCGGGCATCCACCGCAGGTCGATCAGGATCGGGCATTCGATGAAGCGCCAGAAGGCGTGAAAGGGCGGCACGATGAACGCGGCCGACACCGGCAGCGCCAGGACGAAGAGAGCGCCTGGCAGCCGCTCGCGCAAGCTGAGTTCCTCGCTCGGAAATAGCATCTCCACCAGCACGCACAGGCACAAGGCGAGCAGGAATGGCACGGCCATCCACAGGCTCGCTGCAAGAATGAGTCCCAGGTCAGTCCATGACAACGCCATGGTTCCGCCCTATCCGCCAGACATGTAGATGGCGTTAACCCGCCCGGAGCCCCGCGAAGCTGACTTTGCAGGGTCGATAGCCGGTTACCTGGAATTCGCGCGGTTTACCACGCCGCCCTCATGCCGCGCTTCCATGAACCACGTCCATGCCGCGCCGCCGGCGACGCGCGGGGCGGGTCAGGGGCAGCACTTCGGACGGGTCCTTTTCCAGGCGCTGGACTGCATTGTCGACCAGCATTTGCAAGCCTTCCTCGCTCAGCAGCCCGCCGCGGATCAAGCAGCGATCCTCGAGCACACGGCGGAAGGCGGAATAGAGCGCCATGTCTGGCTGGCGCGGCGCGCCCCAGAAACTGTCGAGGCTGGTGTGATGCACGATGCCGGGCACCTTGTAGACGGCGTGGCCCAGCACCACGACCGGCTTGGCGCTGTTAAGCGCCAGCGTGCCCACCGTGCTGTTCACCGTCACCACGCCCAGCGATGTCTGCACGACCTGCGCAATATCCCAGTCAGAGAGATAATGAACCCGATCGCCAACGCCATAATGGGCCGCCAGCTTGCGTGTCAGCCGTTCCCAGCCGACCAGTCCAGGATCGAGCGGATGGCGCTTGACCAGCAACGCGACGCCCTGGGGCGCATGTTCGGCAAAGCTCTTGATGACGAAGCGCAGCGCCGCGCGCATGTCGCCGAAGGGCGAATGGACGCGAATCTGATAATCGGAATTGAGCTGCAGCGGCAGGGTGAAATAGGGCTGGCCCTTGACCGCCTCCCATGTCGCGGCCGACCGCTCCGCCTCGCGCTGCCCCATCAGCAGCTTCCAGCACCAGGCGGCCGATTCCAGGATGAAACTATGCGGCCTGTGCGTGCGGTAATAGGGAAAATAGGGCCGCATCAGCGCCGACGACAGACCATTGCGCATCGTGTTGCGCGCGCGCGCCTGGAAGGTGGAGGGCACCGGCGGCAGCGGCTCGGTCCGCTCGGGCAGGCCAGCCGCCTGATCGAGATACCATTGCGGATCGAGCGGCAGCGTCGAATTGCCGTTCACCCCGTCATCCTGCAATGTCAGGAAGTCGGGCCGGATATAGCCTTCCTCCATGCAATGCACCCGCAATCCGCGCAGCCGCGCCATGCCATGGGCCGATGTATGATAGGGTCGGCAATCGCCGTAGAGAATAAGGTCGGTAACGCCGTGGTTGACGATAAAATCGTCGAAGAAGAGCGGCCAGTTGCGGAAGGTCCCGCGATAGTCCGCGGCTTCTCCCGGCCAGTCAACCTTGTCGCCGCCATTGATGTTGATGCGCAGGGCGCGATGCCCCCGCGCCCGCAAGGCGTCGGCCAACATCGCGAAATAGGGTCCGTGCGGTCCCTGCAGGAAGAGAAAGGTCTTAACCTGCGGATCAGCCATGAAAAAACTCTGCGGCCAAAGTCATAAATCTGCGCAACTTCCCCTGCATGGCCCGCACCCTGATAAGCCAAGTCACAGGCGGCGTCGACCCATTGGCTAAACGCTCCACCATCACTTCAGGCCCACAAGGCAATCGGGTCACCGGATCGAGATAGCGGGGATAGAGAATGAGGGCGGCAGCGACAAGCGCATCAATGGTGCGTTGTCGCCCACGACGGGGGCTCGGCGGCGCCAGATCGCGGGTCAGGCCCCAGCCGGCATAGAAGGGCATGCCGTGCACCGTCACGGTGCAGCCCCGGATCAGCGCCTCGAACCCGGTGAGCGAGGAGAGCACATGCACCGCGTCCACCGCCTGCACCAGCTCCATCAGCGATCCGCCGCTGTCGATCGCATCCGCATGGGCCAGGGCCGCCGCATCGGTCAGGTGCCCCTTGCGATGCCCGGCCTGCACGTCGGGATGGGGGCGATAGAGGATGAAGGCATCGGGTTCGGCGCGTCGCACGCGCTGGAGAAAATCGAGATTGCCGACCACCCCTGCGCCGCCCAGCCGCACCGACAGGTCATCGTCCACCTGGCCCACCGCCAGCACGGTACGCCGTCCTTTCGGCAAGGCGGGCAGCCCGCCGCCCTGCGCCCCATATTTGGTGACGCCCGACGCACAGATGCGCGCGCGCAGCCGCGCCGCCCGCTGGACCAGCGCGGGCGAAAAATCCTGCGTCGCGAGCAGCTTTTCCAGGTCATTGGGGCCAAGCGCATTATAATAAATGCCGCTGCGGTCGACCACGATGGAGCCAGGTGGATGGAGAGCCGCGCCCAAGCCACGCGAACGCAGGAAGCCATCCTCCACCCGCGCGACGGGAATGCCCTCCGCCTCTGCCTGTGCGACGATGGCGGCGGGCACGCGCGAAGGCCAGACCGCCAACGCCCCGCCCTCGCGCTGCGCCTTGCGCAGGCCGCACCGCGCCGTCACAAAGGGCGGCGATCGCTCGCCGTCCCATAAAAAGGCCCGGATCGCCTCGCGCTTCCAGAAGGCCATGCCGCTCGCCGCCGACAGGCCGCGATTGCCGTCCAGATGTCGTCGCCAGTCAGCCAATTGCGCGATCGCCTGCGTGACATCGATCGTCCCACCGGAAAACGGATCGCGATACTGCGCCGCGGTCAGCCGGGCGCGCAGCGCCGTGTGCAGCCGCGCAGGCTCTACCGCCACGCCATCCGCTCCGATCACCGGCACGCCCATCAGCCCGGCGATCAGCGACCATTCATCTTCGGCACCGGCATGGATGGCCTGCGCGCCTTCGATCAGGTGCCACGGATCGCAGTCAGCGGGGAGCATGCGTCCCGCCACATGGGCCGCGCCCTTGCCGGGCAACAGGCCGATCTGATCCGGGTCCATGTCAGCAAAAACCCGCGCGTCCAGCGGCGTTCCCACCCGCACCAGCCGCCGCACCGAATTAGGCCGCGCGCCCCAGAAGCAACCGCCCACGCGCGCGGCGCGGATCTGGTCCAGCGCCGCGTCGGTGACGCCATGCGCAGCGCGTCCGTCGGTAGGCAGGGAGACGGCGGCGACAGCCGGGTCGACATTGGGGAAAGGCGGGGATCGCAGAAACGGGGTCATGCGCCATGACGGACCGGGATCGCGCATCCGTCCCGTTCCAGTCCCAAAGCGCGCCGCATCGTCATGCCTCTCCCTTGGAGCAGGGGGAATGCAAAGGTCAAGGAACAGAGGCCGTTACTTCCTCGATCAGGTCGGTCACTATGTCGAAATAGTCACGCCAGGTCGGCGCGCGCCACGCGCTGATGCGCGCCTGCTGCGCCGCGCGCTCGGGCGAATCTGCCTGCGCATAGGCGCAGATCGCCCGCATCCATCCCAGCCCGTCCAGCGGATCCAGATAGTCCGGTGCATCGCCACCCACTTCGCGATGGGCGATGATGTCGCTGCAAATCACCGGCACGCCCGCCGCCAGCGCCTCAACCACCGGCATGCCGAAGCCTTCGGCAAAGGACGGCATCAGCATCGCGCGGGTATTGGCGACCAGCGCCTGCATCCGGTTGTCGGACACTTCGCCCGCCTCGATCACATGGTCGCGCAAAATGTCCGCGCGCTCCAATATGTCGATGACATTCTCATTTTCCCAGCCGCGCCGTCCGACCAGCACCAGCACCGGGGCCGCGTCGCCCATGTCCTCCACCAGCCGCCGCCAGATGGTGAGCAGCAGCAGATGGTTCTTCCGTGGCTCGATCGTCGAAATATAGACGAAATAGGGCCGCCTGGGCAGCGACTCGTCGCGCGCGCCGAATATGTCGGGCGCGTCCGCGCCGAAATGCGCGACCCGCACAACCCGACCGTCCAGTCCGGCGCCCAGATGCGGCGCCAGCGCATCGATCGTCGCCTGGCTGTTGCCGATAATGCCGGTCGCATAGCGGTCGATCGTGCGCACGCGGCGGCGATGCTCGTCCGCACCCTGCGGCCGGGCATATTCGGGATGGCTCAACGGGATGACGTCATGCACCAGCGTCACCAGCTTGGCGCCCTCCGCGCGCAGGATCGCGCCCACTTGGCCCGCGTCGTCCAGATGGTGCGGCGACACCTGCAAATAGATGCGCGGCCCCTTCGCCTTGGGCACCGGGCGCGGGCGGGTCGCGAACATATGGCGGATGACCGCCGCCTTGCCCTCGCCGCCCGCGTCGCTGCGCGCATTGCGCCACTTGGCCGCGGTAAAGGCCAGGAACTGGCGCACCGCCGCATTGCTCAACCGCCCATAATAGCCGCCAGCGGGATGCACCGCCGCAAAGGACAGGCGATGGGGCATTCGCTCCAGCAATTCGCGGGCATAGACATATTCGACCCGGTCGATCCCGGTCGGCGCGGGGTGGAAAGCGCGCGACAGCAATCGCGACACGTCCAGCACCACTTCACTGTCGCCACGCGCGCCATCGAAGCGGGGGCTGGCCCGCTTGGTGCGCAAGGCCAGCCGCGCGCCAGGGGCGTTGAAGGGACGCAGGGCCATCGGCTCAGCGTCCGCCGCTCAGATGTGACAGGCAGGCGGACTGCATCAGAATTGCGCGCGTATCTCTTGCGCCAGCGCTTCGAGCGCGTCGGGATCGGCCTTGCCGCCCGCGCCATGGGCGGCGAAGCCCTTGGGGTCGCCGTCCCAGCGCGGCAGGATATGGACGTGCAGGTGGAAAATGGTCTGCCCGGCCGGCGCGCCGTTGAACTGCGCGATCTGGATGCCGTCGGGGTTCAGCGCCTTGCGGATGGCGGTGGCGACCTTTTTCGTCGTCGCCATCACCTGGGCCAGCGCCTTGTCCTCCATTTCCAGCAGGTTACGCGCCTTCGACCATTTGGAAATCACCAGCGCATGACCGCGCGTCTGCGGCATGATGTCCAGGAAGGACAGCGTGTCCGCATCCTCATACAGCGCGGTCGACGGTATCTTGCCCTGCAAAATCAGGGCAAAGATATTCGCGTCGTCATAGGTGCCGTCGAGGCTCATGGAGTGCCCTTAGCTGATATAATGGGCGCTCGTCTTAGCAGCGACTTCCTCCGCCGTCACGCCCGGCGCCAGTTCGATCAGCTTGAACGGACTATCATGGTCGGGGCGCTGGAACACCGCCAGGTCGGTGACGATCATGTCGACGACATTGGTGCCGGTCAGCGGCAGGGTGCAGGCCGGGATGAATTTGGGATCGCCGTTCTTAGACGTGTGCTCCATCACGACGATGATCTTCTTGACGCCCGCGACCAAATCCATCGCGCCGCCCATGCCCTTGATCATCTTGCCGGGGATCATCCAGTTGGCGATGTCGCCATTTTCCGCGACTTCCATCGCGCCCAGCACAGTGAGGTCGATATGCCCGCCCCGGATCATGGCGAAACTGTCGGCGCTGGAAAAATAGACCGACTGCGGCAGCTCGCTGATCGTCTGCTTGCCCGCATTGATCAGGTCGGCGTCCTCCTCGCCCTCGAACGGAAACGGTCCGATGCCCAGCATCCCGTTTTCCGACTGGAGCGTCACTTCGACGCCATCGGGTATATGGTTCGCCACCAGCGTCGGGATGCCGATGCCCAGGTTTACATAGAAACCGTCCTTGAGTTCCTTCGCCGCGCGCGCGGCCATCTCGTCACGAGTCCAGGGCATCATTGCTCTCCCTTGGCGGGCGGCGCCCACCTCTTGTCCATCGGAAACACATCATCGAACCCGCCTTTGAGGCCGCTGCCATAGACGGGGTTGGGCATGACGAACCAGCCATTGCCCCACATGCCGGCAATCGGCAGGGTCAAGGTCGCGGCGCGGCGCGCGGGCACGGCCTGCCCGGCGTTGAACAAGTCGGAGAAATCCCCCAGTTGGTCGCCGCCCATGGCGATGACGCAATATTTGGAGGAAATCGTCGCACGGCGGCCATCCTTGCGTGAACCCATGGCGTCGTCGCCGCTGAGGTACAGCGTCTGGCCATGCACCGCCTCCCCCAGGCCCGCCGCCCGGATCGCGCGCGCGGTCGCGTCGGCATTGGCGGCCGACCGGTTGGTGTTGAAGATAACGGTCACGCCCATCTTGCGCAGTGCAGCCAGCACATGGTCCGCGCCCGGCACCGGCGCGACCGCACCCTCGCCCGTCTTTTCCCAGGCGTCCCAATCGGCCGCATTATAGCCCTTGCCGCTGGTCGCATCATGATATTCATAACCGGTGTTGAGCATCACCGTTTCGTCGACGTCGAACACCGCCGCCAGTGGCTTGTCGCCGCAGGGCACGAACTGGGGCGCGTCGAGGCTCGCTCCTTGCGCCAGCACCACGCTTTCGGACGGCCGCGCCTTGACCTTGGCCGCGACATAGCCCAGCAGCCCGTGCCAGGCCTGAACCGACAGCGCCGCGCCTTCACCCGACCCGTAGAGATATTGCATTCCCGCCGGCGGATTGGCGGGAGCAGCGGCAACGGGCGCGGGCGGCGCGCTCGTCACGCTCGCGCAGGCCGCCAGAGGCAAAGCGAGGAACGCCGCGCCAAGCCGCATCCTTGCGGGCATCACGCCGCCTCCCGCTCCCTCACGGTGCGGAACTCGATCTTCTTGTCATAGGGCGCGCCTACGATCATTCGCTTGACGTAGATGCCGGGCAGATGGATCGTATCGGGGTCCAGGCTGCCGGTCGGCACCACTTCCTCGACCTCGGCGATGCAGACCTTGGCCGCCGTCGCCATCGGCTGATTGAAGTTGCGCGCGGTCTTGCGGAAGATGAGGTTGCCGCTCTCGTCGGCCTTCCACCCCTTGATGATCGCGATGTCGGCGAAGATGCCGCGCTCCAATATATAATCCTGCCCGTCGAAGCTCTTGACTTCCTTGCCCTCGGCCACCTGCGTGCCAACGCCGGTCTTGGTGTAGAAGCCGGGAATCCCCGCCCCGCCCGCACGGCACCGCTCCGCCAGCGTCCCCTGCGGGCAGAACTCCACCTCCAGTTCGCCGGCCAGAAACTGCCGTTCGAATTCCTTGTTTTCCCCGACATAGGAGGAGATCATCTTCTTCACCTGCCGCGTGCGCAACAGCTTGCCCAGCCCCTCGCCGTCGATCCCGGCATTATTGGACGCGATGGTCAGATCCTTGACCCCGGCATCGCGGATGGCGTCGATCAGCCGCTCTGGAATGCCGCACAGGCCAAAGCCGCCCGCGCAAATCTGCATCCCGTCGAACAGCAGCCCGTCCAGCGCAGCCGCAGCATCGGGGTAGAGCTTCTTCACCATGGGCGCTTCTCCTTGAATATGAACATGGGTCTAGGCGGTCGAAACGATCAATACCAATGATTTGTTTTTTCGGATAAGCCAAAATAATGGCTATCAATCGTATCGCCTTCTATCATCTGGAAACGCTGCTGTGGATCGCGCGGCTGGGCACATTCGCCGCGGCGGCGGCGCGCCTCAACACGACGCAACCCGCCATTTCCGCGCGTGTGCGCGAATTGGAAAGCCATCTTGGCACCGCCCTTTTCCGCCGCGAAGGGCGCGCCATGGCGTTGACCCCCGCGGGCCGCGAACTGGTGCGCGAAAGCGAACCCCTCTGGGCGCGTTTCCAGACAGTGCTGACCGGATGCAGCGACATTGGCGGCGCGCGCGGAGTCGTGCGGGTGGGATCGGGGGAGATCGCAGCGGCGATCTGCCTGCCCGACTTCGTCACCGCGCTGGGCCGCGACCTGCCCAATGTCACGCTGGCAATCGACATCGCGCTGACCGTGGACCTGATCCAGCAGCTGGCGTCGGGGCAGGCCGACATGATCTTCGGCGCAGGGCCGGTTGCGCACCCGATGCTGCGCTCGACACCGATCGGCGGCGTTGATCTTCTCTGGCTCGCCAGCCCCGCCATCGCCAGCGCGCCGCCGCCACGGCCGCCCGTCTGGTCGCTCTCCAGCGCCTCGCCGCTCTATCACCTCGTCAAGGACGCGCTGGCCGACTCCCCGCTGGCCACCAGCCCCGTCAACCTGTGCAACAATGTGCGCACGATGATCGATATCGTCACGCGCGGCGGCGGCGTCGGGGCCTTTCCCGGAGCGATGGTGCGCCCCCATCTGGAAAGCGGCCAACTCGTCAGGCTGCCCGACATGCCGCCCTTGCCGCAGATCGCCTTTCACGTCGCCGTGCGCGCGGCCGAAAGTGATCCGCTGGTCCTCGCCATTTTCGGCCGGGCCAGCGGATTGCGGCTCTAGATCAGACCGGCGAGCGGGCTCGACGGGTCGGCATATAGGCGCTTGCCCATGCGCCCGGCGCGATAGGCCATGCGGCCCGCCTCGACGCCCGCCTTCATCGCGGCGGCCATCAGCACCGGGTCCTTCGCTTCGGCGATGGCGGTGTTCATGAGGACGCCGGTGCAGCCCAGTTCCATCGCCTGCGCGGCTTCGGACGCGGTGCCCACGCCCGCATCGACCAGCACGGGCAGCGTCGTGCCCTCCACGATCAAACGGATCGTCACCCGGTTCTGGATGCCAAGGCCGCTGCCGATCGGCGCGCCCAGCGGCATGATCGCGACGGCGCCCGCATCCTCCAGCCGCTTGGCCGCGATGGGATCGTCGACGCAATAGACCATCGGCTTGAAGCCTTCTTTGGCCAGCACCTCGGTCGCGCGCAGCGTCTCGACCATGTCGGGATAAAGGGTGCGCGCCTCGCCCAGCACTTCCAGCTTGACCAGATCCCATCCGCCCGCCTCGCGCGCCAGGCGCAGCGTGCGGATCGCCTCCTCGCCCGTGAAACATCCCGCCGTATTGGGCAGGTAGGTGATTTTTTTGGGATCGATATAGTCGGTCAGCATCGGCGCCTTGGGGTCGCTCACATTCACCCGCCGCACCGCCACCGTGACGATTTCCGCGCCCGACGCCGCGACCGCCGCCGCATTCTGTTCGAAACTCTTATATTTGCCCGTCCCCACGATCAGGCGCGACATGAACGCCTTGCCCGCGACCGACCAGCCATCATCGCCCGCGCCATCGCCGCCGCCGACGAAATGGACGATCTCCAGCTCATCGCCGTCCTCGACCCGGACATCCGCCAGCGTCGATCGCGGCACCACCTCCAGATTGCGCTCGACCGCCACCTTTTCGGGCGTGAAGCCCAGTTCGCTCGCCAGTTCAGCGAGGGTCAGCCCCTCGCGAACGCGGCGATGTTCGCCATTGATGCGGATGGAAATGGTGCCGTCTATGCTCACTATGCTGTCCCGATTGGCAAAGTGTCTCGACGCGGCGAGACAGGAAAGGCTATGGATTGCCTCGCATATAGGGGCGGCCCTGCCTCCGCCGCAACATCTGAAAAAGGGGACCGGACGTGGCCGACGCACGCAAAATCTATGTGCTCAATGGACCCAATCTCAACATGCTCGGCACGCGCGAGCCGGAGATTTACGGCTATGACACGCTCGACGACATCGCCCAGCGCATGGAGGACGCGGCCAATCGCGCCCATGTGGAAATCGACTTCCGCCAGTCCAATCACGAAGGCCATCTGGTCGACTGGTTGCAGGAAGCCCATGCGGAAGGCGCGCATGCCCTCATCATCAATCCTGGCGCCTATACCCACACATCCATCGCGCTGCATGACGCGATAAAGGGCATCAGCGTGCCGGTAATCGAAATTCACCTGTCCAACCCGCATGCGCGTGAGCCTTTCCGCCACAAAAGCTATGTCGGCATGGCGGCGAAGGGCACGATCGCGGGCTTTGGCCCCATGTCCTACATGCTGGCGCTGGAAGCCGCGCTGGAATTATGATCCGACGCACGAAAGTTGCGCTTTGGCGTAAATACGCATAGGCGCTGGCGCCAGAAACAATATTCACCGGCCAGGGACTTCACATGACCGATAATCAGGAAAAGGGCGCAATGCAGGTCGATGTTCAGCTCGTGCGGGACCTTGCCGCCCTGCTCGATGACACCAACCTCACCGAGATCGAGGTGGAGGATGGCGACCGCAAGATTCGCGTCGCGCGCAAGGCCGGCGGCGCGGCCGCCGCTGTCTAT